>CALROS020000099.1:0-6415 GCA_943369855.1 Chitinophaga pinensis
AAGGACATCGTTGTTGATATACATCGAAGTAAGACTTCCGCCGGTACTCAGTGTTTGTGCTGATTTTTGAACAACAACTTTGTTGAATGTCTGCGTTAACGCTGTTCCCTGCACCACCTGTGCAGCAGTGGTCGAATTGAAATAGATAATTCCCGTATCGGGATTGAATGTTCCGCCGTTATTTGTCCAATTTCCCTTAATGAACAGTGTATCGGGTGCTGTGAAACTGCCTCCGGCACCGAGTGTGATATGCTGAAATGATTTTGTGTTCGCGGGAAGCGCCGATGGTCCATTGACCGTCACTGTGGCGATATTCGTATTCGCATCAAAGACACCGTTGTTGATCACTGCACCGCTGTAACGAACATCTGCGCTTGTTGCTAGTCTGAGCGTGGAAGCAGAACCGACAGCGATATTGGTGAACTGCGTCGTACCGGTGATGGTCTGAACACCTGATGCCGTAAAGAACACGGTATCTGTTCCTGCCGTGAATCCTGTCGCTCCCGCATTATTGGTCCAGTTACCACCGATCCTTACATTGAAATTATTTGCATTCAGCGTATTATTGAGGTTGACGGTCAACGTGCCGTTGATGAGGATAGAATCCGTCAACGATTTTACAACAGCGCCCGTGGATGTGAGCGTAAGATTCCCGTAGGAAACCGGAATATTCGATACCGCCTGCGCATTGTTCGCGTTATATGTTACTGTCGATGTTGCATTGATCGTTACATTGGCCGTGACATAGTTTTTGGGAAACAGCGTTGCGGTCGTTGTGCTGCCGAGCGTCAATCCCGATGCTGCGGAAAGCGAGAATGTCTTTGCCGCATCTCCGACGATCTGTTTTCCGCCATCCGCCAGTGTGCCTGCTGTGACCGAAAGGTTCCCTTTTACTACAAGACTGTCCATGGAACCGGCAAGCGTGAGCGTCTGACCGGATTTGCTCACTGTAATATTGTTAAAGGACTGCAGTACTGCCGAACCGTTGATCTGCTGAGCGGCGGTCGTACTGTTGAAGACGATCGTCCCGGCCCCTTCAACGAAGACTGCTCCGTTGTTCGTCCAATTTCCCGAAACGTTAACAGTTGCGGGAGCAACAACGATGCCTGATGTGAGTGTGACTGTCGAAAGAGTCAGCGACGTTGTGCTTCCGCCGACAAGAAGAGTGTCCGTTGATTTGGCTACCGTAATATTGCCGAGAGTTTGACTGACGGCGGTTCCATTGATCGATTGTGCACCATTGGTCTTTACGAAGACAACAGTGGCAGTTCCCGGGGTGTATGTTGCGCCGTTATTCGTCCAATCTCCTTTGATGTTGATGGTGACCGCGCCGACCGGAGCGAACGTTCCGGTATTCAGAACGAGAGAGCTGTCGATATTCAACGTGAGCAATGAACCGCCCGTGTTGAGCGTCCGCGTCCCTTTCGTGACGACGATACGATGGAACGTTTGACTTGCTGCAGTACCGTTGATGACCTGAGCTGTTGCGGCTGCACTGGTAAATTGAACGGTCCCGGAATTCGGAAGGAATGTTCCGCCGTTGTTCGTCCAATTGCCGGTATTCAGTGTGATGATTGCGGGAGCTGTGAAGACACCCGATGTAAGGGTCATCGTTCCGGAAAGAACCAACGCCGTGGTACTTCCGCCGACCGAAAGGGAGTCGCTTGAAGAATTCTTATTGACGGACAATGAATTAAATGTCTGTGTCGCCGCACTTCCGTCAATGAGGGAGTTGCCGGATCCTGAAAAAATGACGTTGACAATTCCCGTTCCGGATACAGCCGTCCACGTTCCATTGTTCGTCCATCGTCCATTGACCGTTAATGTATGTGCGGCGGTGTTGTTACCGGCCGACAGTGTTCCCGATATCAATACTTGGTCTACTGCAAAATTTCGGGCAGTGACATTATTTCCGATACGAAGAGTACCGATCACTTCAAGACTGTCGATGGTATTCGTCAATGTTGTATCGAGCGTAACGATCTGTCCCGTCCTCACGGAAACAGTATCTACAGTGTTCTGTGCGGGATAATTCGACGCAGTATTCCATGATGCACCGCCGTCAGTGGACACCTCCCATTTGGTGGTGTCGGACCAGTTCATTGAAGCATTGTTGCTCCGGTAACGGTCAGCCAACAATAGCTGACTTGAAATGATCGAGCAAAATAAAACGAGGTAAAACGTAAACTTTATTTTCATTTCGATTTTGATATCCCTTAAAATTCCCTTAAAAATACCCTTTAAACATAGGTGATAAAAGCTACTTTAGAGGATTCTAATGTCGGATTGACGTGTAACACAATCCAAATACCGTTGATTTTATTGAACTTTTTTGAGTTTGGTGCTGTTTTGCATTAAAATCGTTACCTTTGTTAATCACTATATTGGTTTAAAAACATGAAAAAAACATTCTTTGTGAGCGGTTCGACGGACGGAATTGGAAAGCAGACAGCCCTATCTTTATCAGGAAATGATTCCTTGGTGATCGTTCATGGCCGCTCAGAATCTAAATGCCGGCAGACATTCGACGAGATTCTTTCTCAAAAACCGGAAGCTGAAGTGGAATTCGTAACAGCAGATCTTTCGCTCATGAAGAATGTCCGGAGTCTTGCAGATGAGCTGAAGCATCGATACAACCATCTTGATGTTCTGGTGAATAACGCCGGTGTCTTTATGAATCACCGGGAGATGACTTCGGAGGGATTCGAGATGACCTTCGCCGTGAACCATCTTGCACCGTTCCTGCTGACGAATGAGCTTATTCCATTATTGAAAACTGCACCTGCTTCCCGGATCGTGACTGTTAGTTCCATAGCACATCGCAATGGATCTATCGATCTTGCTGATCTGAACAGCGAACGATCGTTCAGCGGATATTCCGTGTATGCATCTTCGAAACTGATGAATGTGATGTTCACGATCGAACTTGCTGAACGGCTGACGGGGACCGGCATCACCGCGAACTGTCTGCACCCGGGAGTGGTAGGAACAAAACTGCTGAAGACAGGATTCAACGGAATGAACGGCAGTGATTCACTCGAAGCGGGTGCAGAGACTTCGGTCTATCTTTCCTCTTCACATGACGTTGATGGAGTGACAGGAAAATATTTCGTCCGAAAAAGGATCTCACCGGTCTCGGCAGCGGCGAATGATGAATCCATGCGGAAGCAGTTGTGGGAAATGAGTGAAGAGTACTGCAGAAGATAATTTTTCACTTCGAACGTTGAAGCAAAAAGTTCGATCGTATTCAATTCTCTTTGTTGAGCTTGGCAAGACCTGCCGATGCGGCGGTGATAGCTCCCGCTCCGGCATCCTTCAATACTTTCGCTAATTCCTGGATCGTGGATCCTGTCGTGATGACATCATCCACGATAATGATGTTCTTACCACGGATCAATTCAGGCGCGGCAACGGAAAATGCCTCCGCGATATTCTCCTTACGCTGTTCAGCATTCAGATGTGTCTGCGTCACCGTATATTTTACGCGGCGGACCGCATCACGATACACGGGGATATTCAACAGCTCCGACAATCCGTCAGCCAGAAAATCACTTTGATTGTATCCGCGTTCCCGCTCTTTCCTTCTGTTCAGCGGCACAGGAATGATCGCATCGTGCTGAGCACCGGATAACCGAACGGATAATCTTCGTCCCAGTTCAACACCGACGGAGGTCATCTCTTCATATTTCAAAAAATGAGCGAGACTCTGCAGGAGTCCATTCTTTTCAAAATAATAGAGCGCCGCAAGGCCTTCGATCACTCCCCCTTCCGCAAACCGTTTAGACAGCACACGGAACGTATGATCCTGTTCTTTGACAAGCGATAATGTGTTCCAGCATCGACTGCATATCCTCCGCTCATTGTCCATAAGTGGGGAACCGCAATGGAAACATGATGAACGGAATAGGAAGTCCTTGATCGGTTGCGAGAGACTATAATAGAAGGATTTCATTGATGACGGCTCGTGAATGTGAACTCGTCAATAATACTCAATGGAACGGGGAAATATCGGAAAATTGTATTGAAGTATAAGGTTGGCGGAGCGAACTTGTATTATGCAAAATGCTACACTATGATGAACCATCTGGATTCTTCGTCCCGGAAAAGTATGACGACCTGCCGGGACTCAGAATGACCATCGATTCGTCACATCTTATTTTTCTTTGGTGAGGCGCGCGATCTCATCACGAAGCTGGGCAGCCCGTTCGAACTCAAGATCAGCGGAGGCGCGCTTCATCTCGCTCTGCAGTTCTTCGATCAGATCCTTCCGCTGTTCGGGGGAGAGGAATTTCACCACATTGTCCGCCACGACGGCGAGATGCTTCTCCTCTTTCTTCGCATCATACCGTGATGATACGTCTGCCACTGCGGTGGATGCAATGATCTCATCATGCGTCTTATAGATGGTCTTGGGAGTAATACCATGTTCGGTATTATATGCGATCTGTTTCTTCCGGCGGCGTTCGGTCTCATCGATCGTTTTTTTCATGGAGTCCGTGATCTTATCCGCATACATAATCACTTTCCCGTTCGCATTCCGCGCTGTCCGTCCCGCAGTCTGAATGAGCGACCGTTCTGAACGAAGGAATCCTTCTTTATCGGCATCAAGAATGGCGACCATCGATACTTCGGGAAGATCGAGTCCTTCGCGCAGCAGGTTCACGCCGACGATCACATCGCTGTGGCCGAGCCGGAGGTTGCGCAGGATCTCCACACGATGGAGTGCGTCCACTTCGGAGTGGATGTATTCCACTTTGATCCCGAGATCGACGAGATATTCGGTGAGGTCCTCCGCCATCCGTTTCGTCAGCGTCGTCACCAGCACACGTTCGTTCTTCTTCACTTTGTCCCTGATCTCCGCCAGCAGGTCGTCGATCTGATTCTTTACGGGACGGACCTCAATGACGGGATCGAGCAATCCTGTCGGACGGATGACCTGTTCCACGAACACACCTTGGGTCTTTTCCATCTCGTAATTCCCGGGAGTAGCGCTCACAAAGATCACCTGATTCACGATCTGTTCCCACTCATCGAATTTCAATGGACGGTTATCGAGCGCCGAAGGGAGCCGGAAACCATGTTCCACCAGCGTCGTCTTACGGCTCTTGTCGCCGAAATACATGGCGCCGATCTGTGAAACAGTCACGTGTGACTCATCAATGATGAGCAGAAAATCCTTTGGGAAATAATCGAAGAGACAGAACGGACGTGATCCGGGGGGACGTCCTGCTAAATGACGGGAATAATTCTCGATGCCGTTGCAGTATCCCACTTCGCGCATCATTTCCAGATCGAAACGGGTACGCTGTTCAAGCCGCTGGGCTTCGACAAACTTCCCAAGATTGCGCATCTCTTCAAGCCGCTCTTTCAGTTCGATCTCGATGGTCTTGATCCCCTTCTCGAGCGATTCGCGCGTGGTCACGAACTGTTTCGCGGGATAGATCACATCGTAGTCCGTCTCACCGATGATGGAACCGTCCAGCGAGTTGATATAGGAGATCTTCTCGATCTCGTCGCCGAAGAATTCCACACGGATCGCTTCGTCATTCTCATAGGCCGGGATCACTTCCACCACATCGCCGCGGACGCGGAACGTGCCGCGCTGGAATTCATAATCATTGCGGGAATAGAAAATATCAAGGAGTTTTCGGAGGAACTTGTTCCGTTCCATCTTATCCCCTTTTTTGATCACCACCATCTGGGCGATCCACTCGTCCGGCGCACCGATGCCGTAAATGCAGCTGACCGAGGCGACGACGATAACGTTCCGTTTTCCGGAGAGCAATGCACTCGTCGCTCGCAGACGCAGACGGTCGATCTCTTCGTTCACGGATGAGTCCTTTTGAATATACGTATCCGTCGTTGGAACATATGCTTCGGGCTGATAATAGTCGTAATAGCTGATGAAGAATTCCACGTGATCCTTCGGAAAGAATCCTTTGAATTCGGCATACAGCTGGGCAGCCAAGGTCTTATTATGGGACATAATAAGGATGGGCCGGTCGAAGTTCTTGATGACATTCGAAACAGAAAAGGTCTTACCGCTTCCCGTCACCCCAAGGAGCGTCTGATATTTATCGCCGCGCGCAACACCTTCCGTCAATTGACGGATCGCTTCCGGCTGATCGCCCTGCGGTTTATATTCCGAGACTAATTCAAATCCCATAATTCACCTTATTATATTTTTGCAGCCACACTGTTGGATCATATCATCATCACGGTTTGTAGAGCCCTTTTTTTACGGAGCCGAGAAGTCCGGCCTTGTATGTGCGGTCATCCACTTTTTGCAGAGCACGGATCTGAGCGGGGGTCATCAGTTTCGTCACCGGAATGTAGCTCAGTTTCAATCCGATCTCTTCCATAACGTCTTCTTCGAATTCAAAGTCCGCGTAAGAAGAGAGATCGAGCGGAACGG
>CALROS020000100.1:0-6413 GCA_943369855.1 Chitinophaga pinensis
GTCCGTAGAATCTGCTGTCGGTGATGTAACACCAGCCGCGGGGACAGACATAATCGACCCATCCTTCGAACGTGCAATTGGAATGATAGTACATCCCGTCAAAAGAATTCCACAGACTCACCGTATCCCCGCCGTCGCCGATCACATTACAATAGAGCAGCGCGTTCCTCGTCCCTTTTCCCCAAATGGCGAATTGATGATCGTGGTCATTATACAACGATCCATAATTATTATGAATGGTCAGATTCGCGAAGGTTATATCGGTCACCGCGGAATCGATATTCACTGTCGCTGATCCCCAATCCGACGGATTGTTCTTCAGCCAGTTCTTTCGAAGTTCGGCAAAGACAATACGTGTACTGTCACGGTCCTCTCCGACGATGGAGATATATCTATTGGTGATGAATAATTTTTCGTGATACGTTCCGTTCTTCACGATGATGGTCACGTTCCGCGAATTATTCTTCGGGATCGAATTGATGGCCGCCTGGATCGTAGTGAATGCACCCGTTCCATCCTTCGCAACAACGATCTCCGGACGCTCAGCGGCATTCATTACGCCGATGAACACCAGACCAACGATCACGATCAATATGGATATATTTTTCATTCTTCCACTTTCGCTTTACCGGATATCGAAACGAAGCACATCAGCCGAGCCTTTCGTTGATGTATCGGATGACGACAATGCAAATAATCCCACCCTTGCTCCGATCCACCTGCCCGGCTGTGCAGTGAATTCTTTTCCCAGCGGATGATATTCATTGTTATCATTGCTGTATGAGAAACGGCAGACAGCATTGCTGTCCACATCGGCTCTCAGAAATATTGTTGACGACAGACAGGCAATCGTTTCGCCGGCCGTTTCTGTTCCATTATGAAGCACATCCGTACAATTCCTTTGCGAAAGCGTCATGCCGCTGTTTGTCCGTTCAAGCACAAGAGCGGAATATTCCATTCCGGCGATGATGAGTCCGGCATGATCACCGTTTCCCAGCCGCGAACCATCCATCGTCACCGTCACGGAGAATGACGGCGCAGGGAATTTCTGAAGCAGGATACTCGGATTCCCGAGGATGGTGTTCACATCGGAAAGTCTCTGAACCGCGTACAAACGGAGTGCTCCTTTTCGTGCAGAGAGTGAATACCAGCTGTTCCTTTTGTTGGCATTCCATTGCCACTGCAGCCCCAATTGCGGCGATGAAAAATTGTCCGATGTCTGCGGAATGATCCGTTTTGATGCTTTATTTGATACCGATTTTATTGCTCCCATTAGCGGCGCTCCGTTATCCCCCATCACCGGCCAGTCGTTCTGCCATTGCATCGGCTGTAGATGGACGATCCTTCCGTAGGCTCCCTTATCCTGAAAATGGATGAACCAATTATTGCCGGCAATGTCGTCCACCCACGCTCCCTGATGCGGACCATTTACGAGAGTTCCCATTTGCTGCAGCACGATACTGTCCTTGAACGGACCGAACGGAGAGTCACCGCGGAGAACGGTCTGCCATCCTGTTTTCACTCCTCCCGCTGGTGCAAAGATATAATAGGACCCATTCCGTTGATAGAATTTCGGTCCTTCCATCGTCGGATGTTTTTCATGTGCATCAAAGACGAATGTTCCGGTATCGGTCATTGCCGTTCCTTCAGAATTCATCCGATGGACGGTCAGCATGCTGTTGAATCCGGCACGGCTCTTAGCCCATGCGTGTGCAAGATAGGCATCGCCTTTGTCATCCCACAGCGGACAGGGATCGATGAGTCCTTTTCCTTTTTCCACGATCACCGGAGCATCCCACGTGCCGCGGATATTCTTCGTCCGCACCATGAAGATACCGAAATCAGGATCGCCGTAGTAGATATAGAATGAACCATTATGAAAACGAATGCTCGGCGCCCACACTCCGTTGCCGAATTGCGGACGCGAGTATACTGCGGAAGGAAGTGTGTCGAGTGCGTGACCGATGATGGTCCAATTCACAAGATCGGTGGAATGCAGAACGGGAAGTCCGGGAGATTCATGGAAGCTTGAAGAGACGAGATAAAAATCACTGCCGACCCTGATAACATCAGGATCGGAGTAATCAGCGTAGAGTACGGGATTGGTGTAGGTGCCGTCGCCGTTATCGGGAGTCCATTGTTGAGCGAAAGTGAAATGGAATCCCCACAGCAAGAGGAAGACAAGAGCAGTAAGTGATGGTCTGCCTGAATTCATTCTCATGGAACACATGATCCGTTCGAACAGGAACTACTTCCGTGACTTTTCACTTTTCTTGAGACAGGTGTCGCCGAACAGGATCTTCGTCGGCAGTTTGATATGTTTGGGCTGGAAGTATTCGGCATTGCGGATATTCTCCAGCGTGAGTTCTACCGCCGCACGTCCCATCGCCGCAGCGGGCTGATCGATGAGCGTCATTTTCGGGACGAGGAATTGATTGAATCCTGCATTACCGAAGCAGATGATGTCAAAATCTTTCGGGATCTGGAGACCGAGTTCATTCGCTGCTTTATAGATACCGAGCGCAACGGGGAAACTGACCGCCAGGATGAACTCCGGCAGATTACCCGAGCTGTAGAGCTTCATGAATCCTTTGTAACCGTCCTGTTCGCCGAATCCGCCGAGGATGATCTTCTCGGGATAGATGGGGAGCTTGTGTTTCTTCAACGCATCCTTGAATCCTTTCAACCGGTCCCGCCCGATATTGGTGTGCTGGAACCCGCCGATCGTCCCGAGTTTCTTATACCCGCAGTTGATCGCCTGCTCTGTCGCCATGAAAGCACCGGCATAGTCATCGTTCACGATGGTATTGAATTCCTTCAGCGGAATGATACGGTCGAGGAACGTGATCGGAAGACCCATCTTGCGGATAGTGTCGAAGATACTGTAGTCGATTGTATTCTCGGTGACGGAGATGATGAGTCCGTCCACACGCATCGACAGCAGCGACTGGATATGGAGGATCTCCCGTTCCGGATTCTCCTGCGAAACGGTGAGGACGATCTCATACCCGTTCTCGAATGCGACATCGTAGATGGACTCGATGACGGTGGAGAAGAAGAAATGCGCGATCTTCGGAACGATGACACCGATCATCTTTGAATTCTTCGAGGAAAGATTCCGCGCCATAAAATTCGGAACATAGCCGAGTTCCTTTGCGACCGCTTTCACCTTTTTCACGGTCTCGGCTGAGATATCCGGATGACCGCGGAGGGATTTTGACACGGTAACGCTCGAGACATTCAAACGTTTAGCGATGTCCGATAATTTTATTTGGAATCCTTTTTTTACCATAATGATGCCTGCATACGTTCAATTACTAAACTGTTACTAATCTCTCAAAAATTATCCTCATTCCAAAGAGGAATCGCTCACCGTACCTTTTGTGCCATCGCACAGAGCCAGCGGACAAAGGATTCTGCCGCACCGTAGTTCTCATATCCTTTCGGAAGACGACGGTTGTCGATATATTCATTGTAAAGCCACGGATCGCCCACCGCGAAGACCGTCCCTTTTCCATAGGATGCTTCCGCCATCACCGTGATGCCGCGTGAACTGAGGATCCCTTTCGCCGGCGCTTTGACACTCAGCGAGCTGACCTGTTTAATGAATGCGGTGTGAACATTCGTGAATAGCGGATGGGACGGGAATTGTGTGATCCGCGCCGAATCATATTGATTGTTCACAACATCCAGGTACAGATCCTCGTTGAAATGGATGCCGAACCGGTCTGACAGTCCGTTCAAATGCTCGAATTCACAGTTCCCTTTATCATTCGCCATCAGTATCAGCACTCCCCCGGCCTTCACCCAGCGTTCGATGACCTCTGCTTCATGCTTTTCAATGACATTTGGTCGCTCCGTCTCTTTCGGCGTATCCGGATCGACGATGATATACGCGCTGAACCGTCTCATGGATGAATCGGTCGGCGCACTCTGCAGCGTGTCCGGATCGGCTCCGTTCAGATCGATGATCCTCGCCAGTTCGGAGAACCCTCCGTTCGTTGTATCGTCCCACACGTAATGGACGCGGACCTTCGATGAATCTTTCTTCATCTTCCATTCGCTGTTATAGTATTCATCCAGTCCTATCACTTTCCCGTCGCCCGGAAGAACGGGAAGTGTTTTCACAACGATCTCATTCTTTAACGCCAGAGGCAGTTCATTGATTCCATCCACAACGAGTTGTGCGATACGGACCGCACCGTTCCTGGTGAAATGCGTATTGTCATCCTTCCCGTTCGGAAGCGCTCGATAGACATTCGGCTGCACGGATAGGAGGTACAACGGTTTGGACCGTTCATCACCGAGCTGTTCCAATAATACTCTGCTCTTTTGATGCAGGTCGATGAACGGCACCTTTTCCTGCTGAGCAACGTCACGCACAACGGCGGGATACTCCAGCATCTTGTCCTTGTATGCTCCGTTCTTATCAAAGCTCCGGCGGTTCACCGGCGTCAATAGGACGGGAATCGCATTGTGTGCTTTCGTGTCAGAAATGAATCTGAGAAGATTCCTGCGGTAGTCAGTCCGCGCGTCGGCAAAGCGCGATGTGTCCTCCGTCTTCGAATCGTTATGACCGAATTGAATGAAGACATAATCACCGGGACGGATCCTCGCCAGGACCGTATCCCATCGTCCTTCATACAGGAAACTGCGCGTGCTGCGTCCGTTCTTCGCGTGGTTGTAAAAGACGACGTTCTTCGAGAAGAAGAGCGGTATCATTTGTCCCCAGCCGTGTTCGGGATTGTCAATGAGCGGTTTGTCCGCCATGGTAGAATCGCCGATAAGGAAGACCCGCACCGGCGCATCCGGCGTGAAACCGCAGAATGCCACGCAGAGAACGAAAAGTGAAAGTTTTTTCAGAGAGTTCATCGTGAGAGTTTTTCCATTTCAATGGCGGCGAGCATCAACGGTCCGTACCCCTTGAAATCGTTCGTCCGTTTCGGTTCGCTGATATAATATTCATAACTGCCGTCGCGGTACGGATTTCCGCCGAGTCCGGAGACACGCACGACATCGTGCAGGGAGACAATTCCCTGCTCATCCACCGTGACCAGTTGTTTGAATATTGCGTTGTAGGATTCTGTTGCCGCAACTCGGAATTCCTTCGGCAGATATCCTTTGTTCACACCTTTTGCCATTGCATAGACGAACATCGACGATGCTGATGCTTCGGGATAGTTTCCTGCAGAACCCGCACGGTCCAGCACTTGATACCAGAGCATTGTTTTGGGTTCGCGAATACGCAATACCGCTTCCATATAATCTTTGAAGAGTTTCTCCAATTGCTTCCGTTTCGGATGCTGTGCAGGAAAATTATCGAGCACATCAACCAATGCCATCGCATACCATCCCATCGAGCGTCCCCAGAAATTCGGCGAGCATCCGGTCTCTTTATCCGCCCATCCCATCTGTTTGCTCTCATCCCAGCCGTGATAATAGAGACCGGTCTTCGGATCCTTCAAATGTTTTTCGATCAGGAGGAACTGATTTGCAATATCATTGAATGCAGCGGTATCACTGAATGTTCTTGAATATAGCGCATAGAACGTTTCGCCCATATACAATCCATCCAGCCACATCTGGTTCGGATAGACCTTTTTGTGCCAGAATCCCCCCTCACTCGTGCGCGGATGGAGTGCTAACTGCCGGCGGAGTGTATCTGCAGCGATTCGGTATTTTATTTCTTTAAAGAGATCGAACGCCCGAAGGACCGGAACGCCGGGAGTGATATTATCGATATTGAATTCCGTGAGCTTATAGGTGTTGATCGAACCGTCCTGCCGGATGTAATTATCCAGATTCTTCTTCAGATATTCTGTATACCGTTTGTCCCCCGTATGAACATACATCTGATAGAACGATTCCAGCATGAGACCCTGCTCATAATTCCAGCGTCTGGATTTTTCCTCCTCGGCATACACAATGGAATCGGGATGGTGGGCGATGAAACTCTCGGCGAGTCTCACGGACCATGGTCCCTGTTTCGGGACTGTCTGCGAATGAAGAAGAGCAGCACAAAGAAGGAACGAACAAAATAGTTTGGTCATCATCATGAAAAATGGAAAGCCGGATGTTACGATGATCCATCGAATCATCCGGCAATGATATTATTTCAGGAGCATCATCCGTTTTGTCTGCACGCTGGTACCGGTGCGGACGGAATAGAAATAGATGCCTGAACCGAGAGCGGATGCATCGAACTTCATTGAATAGACACCTGCATTCAATGAACCGGAATAGAGTTCCGCCACTTTTTGACCGAGCAATGAATAGACATTCACCGACACACTTCCATCCGCAGGAATGCCGAACGAAATGGTCGTGGAAGGATTGAACGGATTCGGATAGTTCTGTCCGACGAAGAATTCCTTCGGAACTGAGGACCCCTGTTCGGCGCGGACACCAGTCAC
>CALROS020000101.1:0-6321 GCA_943369855.1 Chitinophaga pinensis
CGCGGGACATTCACTTTCTACGGCGGTCATGATCCTGAGGATTATCAGCACGCCGTGGGTGACCCGCCGACCGATCTGAATCTGCATAAGAACAGTCCGGGATACCGCATTATTTTGAACAACATCCTCTTCCCGGCGGCAAAGAAAAAACAGCAAAAAACGTAATATTATTATCCAACCATTCCATTTCGAGCGAAGCGAGAAATCTTTTTAATGTTTTTGACAAATATCTCAGATTCCTCGTCACTGCGTTCCTCGGAATGACATGGATTCAGGGTTTTTCAGAAGACTTCAGTTCATGGTTCTTTATTAACAATGCCAAATCTTTAAGACTTGGCATGTTTGTTATACACGATATCGATCAGAATAAATAATTTTGGGAATATCCCTGAATTCCGTATTTTTGTATCGGCTCTTCGGTAAGAAGACCGATCATTCACGTATCATCATTACAATGAAATTCTCCTCCTGACCGGAACGAAGTAAAGAACCCCTCGGCATTACCATCCTCTTCTTCGTTCGATCCAATCCAATTATCATTTTATCTCACTTCGCACGGGCAGTACTGTTTTTTCCCGCTGCGATCCGGATCACTATGTCAAACGGAGGCAGAGTATGTCTACTATTTCATTCAATAATATTTCATTTCAACACACATCATCCCCTGAACTGTTGTTCGACAGGATCTCATTCCATCTTCACGCAGAGTGGAAGACCGCTGTCGTCGGCCGGAACGGCAGAGGGAAATCGACTCTCCTGCAGCTGATCAGCGGAGAGCTGAAACCGAACTCCGGCACGATCGAATCGACGGTCCGAACCGTGCTGTTCAACGAACAGGTGACCGATACCGACCGTAAAACTTTTGATGTCATCAAACAGTGGATTGCACCTTATGCCGAGTGGGAGCACGCTATGGAAAAAATGCTCACGCTGGGAGACGAACGCTCCCTTTTGCGCTATCACGAATTGTTCGACCGATTCACACAGCACCGAGGTTACACCATCGACGGACTCATCCGAAAGGAATGCGGGGAGATCGGACTCACCGAACGGATGCTTGACCAGTCCTTCAGCACGCTGAGCGGCGGAGAGCAGACCCGTGCGATCATTGCGGCACTATTCCTGAAGCAGGACGCATTCCCTCTGTTAGATGAGCCGACGAATCATCTGGATATGGAGGGAAGGGAACTCCTTGCAGAGTATCTTTCAGGGAAGAACGGATTCATTGTTGTCTCACATGACCGGTATTTTCTGGACAAATGCTGTGACCATGTTCTTGCCGTCAACAAAAATGATATCAGGATCTTTCAGGGAAATTATTCATCATGGCGTGAGCAGTTGGAAATGGAAGAGGCGAGTGAGACAGCACGAAAAGAGAATCTTGAAAAAGAGATCGCATCCCTTGAGCGGGCCGCCAGTCAGCGCCGAGCATGGTCCTTCGTCACCGAAAAAGAGAAACATAAGGCAGCAGACAGCGGATTTGTCAGTCATAAAGCGGCGAAGGTGATGAAAAGAGCACTCTCCATCGAACGGCGGATGAACGCCCATATTGAATCGAAACGTTCGCTGCTGAAGAACCGTGAAACGGTCCGCCCATTGACCATCCATTCGATCGACCGATCATCGGAGATCCTTCTTTCGATGGAAGATGCCGGGATGCGGATCGGTGAGGCTGTTCTGTTCGACCGGTTCTCGCTGACGCTGCGCAAAGGTGAACGCGTTGCGGTGATCGGACCGAACGGGTGCGGGAAGAGTACACTCCTTCGTGTCATTCGCAAAGAACTCCCGCTGCATCGCGGACGATTCCGTCTGGCCGCAGCATCTCCGGCCCATAGTTATCAAATACCATTGTGGAATTCCGGACGGCTGCGTGATATCCTGAGAGCGGAAGGGATCGATGAGACGCGGTTCCGCATCGTGATGGGAACGTTCTCTGTCAGCGGAGAGATCTTCGACCGGCCGCTCGAGACATTCAGTTTCGGCGAACGGAAGAAGGTGGATCTGTGCCGTTCGATTCTGATGCCGAATGATTTGCTTGTTTGGGATGAGCCGGTGAATTATATTGACATCGAATCAAAAGAACAGATCGAAGCGGTGATCCTCCGCGAACAGCCGACGATGCTCTTTGTGGAGCACGACCGTGCATTCGTCGAATCCATCGCGACACGCATCATAGACCTGAGTGAATATCAATGAGACCCGCCGTAACGCTCGTCATCGCCGTCTACAATAATCCGCGCGCACTGCGGTTCATCTTCGCAGCGCTTGCCCGTCAATCGTTCACGCAGTTCGATGTGATCGTGGCGGATGACGGGTCCGGTCCGGCCGTAGCCGAAGTTGTGAACAGTGCCAAACAGTGGATGCCGTTCCGCATCAAACATCTCTGGCATGCGGACAAGGGGTGGCGGAAGAATGCGATGCTGAATTATGCCGTGACGGAAGCAGCGGCCGAATATCTGATCTTCATCGACGGAGATTGTATTCCGTCCGAACATTTTATCGAGGACCATTTCTCTCACCGCGAAATAGGGAAAGTGCTCCTCGGGCGCCGTGTGGAACACGGAAAACGGTGGGCCGATTCATTGACCACAGATAGGATCGCATCGGGAGAATATGAGCGGTACCGTCTTGCCGATCTTGCAGATGCGGTGAGTGGACGATCGGTCCGATTGGAACACGGTTTCCGTATCACGAACACGTTCCTCCGTTCCTTCACAGAAAAATCGACCGGGATCCTTGGATGTAATTTTTCCACCTTCAAGGAGCATTTGATCGCGGTGAACGGTTTCGATGAATCGTATGACGGTCCCGGATTCGGGGAGGATACGGATATCTTTTACCGGCTGAATTTGACCGGAGTGACAGGGAAATCACTGCGCAATCTCGCCATTCAGTATCATCTCTGGCATCCGTTCACCTCCGTGCCGGAGAGGAACCGAACACGGTTCGAGGAAGCCATGAAGCGCTCCGAACCGAAATGTGTGAACGGATTGAAAAAACTCTGATTTCACCGATTCCACACCGCCGTTCACCGAAAACGGTCCAACTTTCCGCTGTTTTTCCAGTAAGTTCATACATTGAATTGAAAAGAAACGATCAATGAACGAAAGGAACAACGGTATGGCACGCATGACAAAACGGTTCAGCGCTTCGGACATGGTCATCGGAAGTCTGATGATCGCATTCGGCACTCTGCTTCTGCTCCATCAGCTGAATATCTTTTATATCTATGATCTCGGGATCGATTCCATCTGGCAGCTCTGGCCGATGATCTTTGTTTTCGTCGGCATCGGAAAACTTGCCGATGCACCCTCTGTCTATCATATAGGAAAAGGAGCATGGCTGATCTTCGTCGGCGTGTGGCTCTATGTGTCGATCAATCATGTGTACGGTCTCAGTTTCGGCGAGACATGGCCGGCAGCGCTGATCGTCTGGGGCATCAGTATGATGTGGCAATCCTTCGCGAACGATCACAAACGAATGTATCAGGAGAACAATTATGGAAAACAATAAATCAACTTTCTTCTCGCCGCAATTCATTCTGGGACTGATGATCATCGGCGTCGGGATCATCTTCATGCTTGACAATTTCGACATCCTCTATGCCGGCGACATCATGCGGTACTGGCCGGCGATCCTGGTGGTGTACGGTGTCTCGAAGATCTCGCAGGCACGGAACGGTTCCGGACAACTCTTCGGATGGATCATCACCATCATCGGTTCGGCGATGCTGCTTGACCGGCTGGATTTCATCAATTTCCGCATCCATGACTGGTGGCCGGTCATTCTGATCATCATCGGCGTGAATTTCCTGCGCGGTTCGTGGAGAAGGAAGAAGAGCCTCGCCGAACATCCGTTCATGGATACGGCGGTCGATTCGGATTCGTACATCAGGAATACGGCATTCATGAGCGGTGTGAAGCGCATCATCACCTCAAAGGAATTCCGCGGCGGTGAGATCTCATCCCTGATGGGAGGCTGCGAGATCGATCTGCGCGAAGCCGAAATGAAGGACAATGAAGCGCATCTTGATGTGAATATCATCATGGGCGGCGTGGAGATCCGTGTGCCGCTGGGCTGGGCTGTTGTTGTAGAAGCCACGCCGATCATGGGAGGAGTGGAGGACAGAACCTACACCGCAAAAGAGGGGACGCCGAAACGGCTCATCCTTACCGGTAGCATCATCATGGGAGGTGTGGAAGTAAAGAATTAGTATTTTTTTGTCACAGAGGTCACAGAGGATATATTTTCATTCCTCTTGACCTCTGTGGCTTTCATTGTTTTAAAGCGACGGTGCATGCATCCAATCCTCTCCGATAAGCGAAAACGAACGATCTATGTGATCATCTGGACAGTGCTCGGTGTGCTGACCGGATTCATCATCTCGGCGTTCAATGGATTGAGTCCGTGGTATGCCATCGGATTCTCCGTGCCGATGATGCTCCTGTACGGGGAGATGAACCTTTCAGCATGGTACCTCTGCAAAGCATTTCCCCTTGAAAAGACCCCGTTATGGAAGGTCCTTCTGGTCGCTGTTATCGCGGTCGTCATCATCAGTTCGGTGTGGACGCTGCTGGGATGGGGACTGATGTCCGCCATTGAACAGACATTTGCCGTTGTGCTTTCGCCGCTGTCGTTGTTCCAGTCATTGATGATCGTCTACATTACCGGCAAACCGCTCTTTCTCGGATCACTCGCCGTCAGTTATCTGATCGCCGCCTTCGAACGGTCGAGGGAATCGGAGAGCGATGCGTATGAAGCGCGGATCCTCGCACAGAACGCCGAACTGAAAGCGCTGCGGATGCAGATCGATCCGCATTTTCTCTTCAACAGTCTCAATTCCATCAGTGCGCTCACGACGACGAATGCGGATCTGGCGCGGACGATGACAACGACGCTTGCTGATTTTTTCCGGAAGAGTCTCTCGTACGGAACGAAAGTGACCATCACGCTGAAAGAAGAGATCGCACTGCTCGAGGATTATCTCGCCATCGAAAAGATCCGTTTCGGAAAGAGACTGAATGTGACGCTGAACTTCGAGTCCGGATCGCTCACCGCGCATATCCCTCCGCTGCTCCTTCAGCCGCTGGTGGAGAATGCGATCAAGCACGGCATTGCAGGGACACTGGATGGGGGGACGATCACTATCACATCGCAGACGAAGAATGACCGTCTGTTCATCACCGTTGAGAATCCGATGGATGAGGATGCACCGAAGAAAACAGGAGCAGGGATGGGTATGGATATCGTCCGAAAACGGCTGCAGACGATCTACGGGAACGACAGTGATCTGAAGAGTACGGCAGCGGCGGGACATTTTTCAGTGATCGTGTTCTTTCCGATAAATGTAAAATCATAAATGCCTCTTGCAACAGGGTATTTTTTACGAAGATCCTTTCTGCCACAAAGGCACTAAGACACAAAGTGAGCAAGTAATGCTGACACAAAAATTTGCGGGATTTAGTGCCTTCGTGTTTTAGTGGCAATGTTACTCCTCAGCACTAAATTTTTTTGAACTTGTATTGGTCATATCTCTATGAAGACAACCACTATCAAAGCGATCATCGTTGACGATGAAGAACTTGCCCGGAGTCTTGTCCGGGAATATCTTTCCGCCCATCCGGCAGTCGAGATCGTTGCGGAATGCGCCAACGGATTCGAAGCGGTGAAAGCGGTAACGGAACTCAAGCCGGACCTGATGTTTCTGGACATTCAGATGCCGAAACTGAGCGGCTTTGAAGTCCTGGAACTGCTGGAAGAACCTCCTGCGGTGATCTTTGTGACGGCATTCGATCAATATGCGTTGAAAGCGTTCGATGTTCATGCAGTGGATTACCTGCTGAAACCGTACGGAAAAGAGCGATTCAATCAAGCACTGCAATTGGCGCTGGACCGCATATCCCGAAAGACACCGGTCAAAACGAAGGAGATCCTTGCCGAAGTAAAACCGGCGGATCAGCTTCTCGAACGAATGCTCATCAAAGAAGGGAGTAAGGTGCTGGTGATCCCGGCGGCGAAGATCGATTATATCGAAGCGCAGGATGACTATATTTCCGTCCGCGCAGAAGGAAGATCGCACCTGAAGATGCAGCGGATGTCCGAACTGGAATCACAGCTCGATCCCCGGCAATTCGTCCGCATTCACCGCTCGTATATCCTGAATATCGAGCGTATCTCGAAGATCGAACTCTACGCTAAGGATTCGCGCACCGCAGTGCTGAAGGACGGAACGCAGCTGCCGGTGAGCAGAACGGGGTATGATAAACTGAAGGAGCTTCTCTAAATCACCAAATTTCAAATCGCAAATTCCAAACAACAAGT
>CALROS020000102.1:0-6318 GCA_943369855.1 Chitinophaga pinensis
TATTCAAAAATGATGGTAAAATAGCAGAAAAAACCGGCATAATCCTGTCCGAACGCATTGAAATTACAGAATGATTGGTGTAAAACCAAAGAGAAAGTACGGCGGGAGACAGATGGATGAAGTGCGGGAATGCCGTAACGCATTCCCGCGGTAATGGTCAATAGTGGAACGAGAGAACGACAGTGTCGAATTCCGTACCGTCGAGGAGGGGATGGTCGGTGTAGAGACTATGATTGTAACGGATCTCCAAACGGTAAAGGAAGTATTCAATGGGACCTAATGCTTCGCCATGACGGAGTGAAGCCGTGAAGATCTTCGTGATGCCGAGCGTACTCAATGAATATCCGGAAGTGTTATAGATAAGTTCTCCGTCCCCGTCCATCGCGCCGGAACGGATGGTCACGGATTCGAAGAATGTCGCGGAATATCCGCGCCGTGCAGAGACATGACCATGTGCTCTCCCCTCGAAAATGTCCTGAGTGATATTGATGTTATTGATCGGTGAATTACTGTAATCCCACGTATTGTTCGCCGTAATTTTAAGAAGCAATTCCTCCGCCTCGCGTGCAGCTGTAAGATCGAGCACCGTAAACGGTTCATTGTTGATCAGCATCGATATGCCGGCATTCAACGAGAGTCCCAGACGAGCTGTGCGCGGGAGCGGGTCGGACTGTGAGTCGTCGATATAGGAAACTCTTCCCCCGATATTGTTGATTGCATATGCACCCGTGAGTGTGATGAACGGTGCCCATGTGTTGAAGCCGTTCAACTCGACTTCGGATAGGTATGGAAGAAGGGGTAAGGAACCGATGATACCGAAATCCGCTGCCCATAATCCAGTGCTCTTATTGCCGGGTTCCTGGGCAGTGCCGAATGGTGTGAGTTTGGATGTGATCTTTTTAAAGGTCATGCCGACGGATATTCTGTATCCGTCATTTAGTCCGATTCCCGCACTGAAATTGTCGCTGGATTCATATCCATTGAAGTACGAGATGTTGTTCGCATCGTAGAATGACTGAATGAACGTTCCGAGATTCAGATACAATCTGGAATATCCGATTCCCGCACTGATCGAAGAATGATCATCCAAAGAGAATTTCATTCCATAGATCAAGGAATAATTCGTCAGCCATAGATCGGAATGGCTGAATGCGGGAAGCCATTGCGTCCGTTTTGTGTTGAGTTCAGTGCTGAAGAAATTCGACTGTGAATGCATTCCCAGCTGAGCGGGATTAAACATCATTGATGAGGGACTGGAAGTATTCGCGACCATGGAGATTCCTCCCATTCCGTTCGCTTCAACGGATGTGGGAATTCCAAGGAAAGGAACTGCTGTACTGCCGGCTTGGGAAAATGCTAACGTTGTGAAAATTGTGAAGAGTGCGAAGAAGAGGATGGCTTGTTTCATGCTGACCTTTCGAAAATCATCAGCAGTAAACTAACAAAAACTCCGGCAGTCTTCAACGCCAATCTCTTGGCATATTAGGCCGCCGGAGTTTCTTGTCTTTAATAGAGGAACATCGGTTTTCCGATCACGTTGAAGACGCGGGGACGATACTGTTCCTGATCGTACAGTTCCTGCACGTCCACACGTTTCGTTCCGTCCATGATCGATTTCAGCGGTACGGTGGTATATTTACCATCACGCAATGCCACCATGCGGCCTGTATGTTTCTTCAGGACGAGGTCCGTTGCGAGATTTGCATAACACATCGCCACCATTCTGTCGAGTGCATCAGGTTCGCCGCTGCGCATGAGATACGCCACCTGCTGATTGATGATGTGCGAGCCGGTGATCTTCTGGATCGCTTCGCCGGTGATGGAACCGATGCCGCCGAGTTTCTTGTGTCCGTATGCATCTGCCTGACCGTACTCCACGACCTTTCCGCCGATCATCTGAGCTCCTTCGGAGATCGTCATGATGGCGTAGCCGCTCGGATTGTTCCGTTTGTCTTCCATCAGCAATGCCGCCAGTTTTTCCGGATCGAAATGCACTTCCGAGATGATGGCGCGATCAACGCCGGCAAGGTACGCGGAGATGAGCGACGTCTCGCCCGAATTCCGTCCGAACAGTTCGATCACGGCGATACGTTCGTGGGAACCGGCGGAGGTGCGGAGATTGGTGATGAATTCCACGCTGCGGGTAACGGCAGTGGAGAAGCCGATGCAGTAATCCGTTCCATAGACGTCGTTGTCCATCGTCTTCGGTATGGAGACGACGGGAAATTTTTCGTCGTGCAGGCGGACGGCGAAACTCTGTGTGTCGTCACCACCGATGGCGATAAGCACATCGATCTTCAAATGTTCCAGAACTTTCAGCACATGCGGAGTGAAATCGCTGACAGGATCGCCGCTCTTCGGCGGATTCTTCGGGTCCTGCAGGAATTTCGGAATGTCGGACCATTTTACTTTCTGAGGATTCGTCCTGGACGTATGCAGGAATGTACCGCCGGAACGGCCGATGGTGCGTGTGTTCTGTTTGGTGAGCGGAATGACCCATTGCTGCTGATCTTCGGGATTGTTCATATCGTAATTCAGCAATCCGCCCCAGCCGCGGCGGATACCGTACACTTCAGCACCGGCATCGGCAGCATGATAGACTACTTCTTTGATACAGGGATTAAGTCCGGGCACATCGCCGCCGCCCGTAAGAATTCCGATCCTCATAACAGTTCCTTTCGATTTTTCTGATTAGACAATGAAAGCAGAGTTTATGGTCTTGAAAGAGTCGTCAATTAAAATAAGTTTAAGATTGTACCATAGTAAAGTGAAGAAATCAATAAAAATAAATCTTTGACCGTGAACGACGAAGGAATATTATTACTCGGTGTGATGACGTTTGTGTGAAGTGATGTAGGTAATATTAAGGTCGGTGGTGAATGTGTGGATCGAATCAAAGTTCTGTTGCAGTATCATCTTGATCACTTCCGTTGAGATGGTACCTTCCGCATGATCGTTATGATAGACCGTTCTTTGTATCGTCTGCATCGTATCGAATCCTTTTCGGGAGAAGTCGCCGACGATGAATATTCCGTTCGGGTCCACAATGCGGATCATTTCCTTAAGACATAATTCAGGATGCTCTGTTTCATGGAGTGTATTCATACAAACGAGCGATTTCATACTATCGCTTCTGAAAGGGAGTTTCTCCATATCCAATTGTTGGAATTGAACGCGGTCCCTGAATTGAGCGGGAATCCGAGTATATGCACGGGGCAGGTCGGTAAGCGATATATCGCCGGTAATGACGGACGGGTGAAGGGAGGCAAGCACTGCGCTCATTCGTCCTGTACCGGTAGCGAGTTCGAGCACAGGAGCGTCCGACAGCGGGAGATGTTCCGCGATCAGAAAATATTCGCGGACAAGATCGAAGTTGAGCTGATGAAGGATCCGGTCGCTCTGAGAGGGCTCGATTTCCGAAAGGAGTCGTTCAATGTCCATTGTTCAACACCGGTCAGTTCTATTTTCCCTGGAAGTTCGGAGTCCGTTTTTCGATGAACGCCGAAACTCCCTCTTTATGATCAGCGGACAGTGCGGCGACCTCCTGCATCATCGCTTCATAACTCAAGAGTTCGTCGAAGGTCATTGTCAGGGATCTGTTCAAGGTTCGTTTGATGATACCGATCGCTTTCGTTGCTCCTTTGGCAAGTCGTTCGGCGAGTTCGTACGTGACTGTTTCAAGTTCGGTGGCAGGAACCACATGATTGACCAAACCAACTTCTTTCGCTTCGGCAGCATCGATATCTTTTCCCGTCGCTGCATATTCGAACGCTTTGGCCGTGCCGACGAGACGGGGAAGGAACCAGTGACTCCCCGAATCCGCAACGAGTCCGATGCGGACGAATGCCTGGATCAATTTCGCTTTGTCGGACATGATGCGCATATCACATGCAAGTGCGAAACTGAATCCTGCACCTGCGGCAACACCATTGATCATGCCGATGATCGGCTTTTCCATTGACCGCATCTGTTTGATGATGGGATTGTACTGTTTCTCCAGCATATCCTTCATGGAACTTTTCGAATCGCGGTATTCCTTCAGGTCCTGTCCCGAACAGAACGCCCGCTCACCGGCACCGCGAAGCACGATACACCGAGCATTCGGATCCTTCTCCGCCTGACGGAATGCATCGAGCAGTTCTTTCTTCATCTGTTCATTCACGGCGTTGAATACATCGGGACGGTTGAGTGTGATGGTG
The DNA here is from genome assembly GCA_943369855.1 of Chitinophaga pinensis. GTDB lineage: Bacteria > Bacteroidota > Ignavibacteria > UBA10030 > UBA8401 > UBA8401. The sequence goes on from CALROS020000102.1 coordinate 4,200, forward strand.
AGAACATTATTTTTGGTGGAAACGAGGATGGTCGTGTAATCCATTTGACGGCAGAAAGATAATGTGAGTGGGGCAGCAAAAATTATTTGAACAATAATCCCGTTTTAAAACAAAAGAAGCAACCGTTTCCGGCTGCTTCTCTCTATTCGTTAGGCCGCTCGTATGTCTTGCATGGGAGCGGCCCACCAGCATCAATCTTAAAGATTACAAGTCCTTATTCTATCTGCTACCTGCTAACTATGATGTCAGTGTGGGAAACTGCATCATTCATTTCGTCGGGCCGCCCGCTTGTTGAACAATGGGGCGGCCCACCAGCATAAACCTCAGGATTACGAGTCCATCAAATTTCTGCTACCTGGTTGTGTAGGAAAGGAGCAGCCGTTACCGGCTGAACCTCTCAGGGATATTTAATCCTTTTTCTTTCTGCTTACCATCTTTTTAACAACTTTGTGTTCGCGCGGTTTGTGTTCGCGTTCTTCCGGAATGAGTGTTCTCCAATCCGGTCCGCCATGCGCTTTCGGTGCTCCGAACGGTTTTGGACCGCCGAAACTGCCCGCTTCCGTGAACGATTCCTGTTTCTTGAAGGAATGATCGCGTTTCTGCGGACTCGATGTTCCGTGTTTCTTCGGTCCGAAGATATCGCGCTTGCCGAATCCGCTACCGCTGCCGCGGCGTTCTCCGCCGAACGGTGTCCGTTTTGCGAATCCACCCTCACGGCGTTCACCGCCGAATGATTCACGCTTCCCGAAACTTCTGTCCTTGCTGAAGCCGCCCGGTTTTTTGAAACCGCCGCCGGAGCCTGCTCCGAACGGTTTGCGTTTGGAGAAGTCGCGGTTTCCGCGTTCTTCGCCGAATGATTTTCGCTCTTCGTTGAACGGCTTGCGTGCTTCACCGCCGAAGGATTCCGATTTCGGATATTCACGTTTGCGTTCTCCGCCGCCGAACGAATCGGATTTCGGGAACTCGCGTTTGCGCTGTTCGCCTCTGTCGCGGAGACCTTCGCCGCCGCGTCTGTCGTCACGCTTGAATCCGCCCTCGCGCCGTTCAGGACGTCCGCCGAAACTCGGGCGGCCGGTGCTGGGACGACGGTCGTTTCTCTTGAACCGGTCACGGTTCTCGCCGCGGTTCTCACGGTTGAAGTTCGGTTCGCCGTCGTTGGATTCTTCGGATGGACCATGCTCGCTCTTCGCCGGTTTTTCCTCGACCTTGTTATAGTCGAAGTCCGGATATTTCTTGATCTCGAATTTCTTTCCGATGAACTGTTCGATCTTCTTCACGTGCCGCGCTTCACTGCGGGTGACGAATGTTAATGCATCACCTTTTGACAATGCACGGCCGGTACGGCCGATACGGTGGATATAATCCTCGGCAAAACCGGGAATGTCATAGTTGATGACATGTGAAATTCCTTCGACGTCGATACCGCGCGCAGCCACATCTGTCGCGACCATCACTTTATACTGTCCCTGCTTGAAACCGGCAAGTGCGCGTTGGCGCTGTGCCTGCGTCCGGTCGGAATGGATGGAGATCGCTTTGATGCCGTTCTTATAGAGATTGTTCGATACTTTTTCTGCACCGATCTTCGTCTTGGAGAAGACAAGAACACAGTCCAGATCCTTTTCCTTCAGGATGTGAGTGAGCAGGCTCAATTTTTTATCTTCGTTCACGGAATAGAAATGCTGCGTGACGGTGGTCGCCGGAGTGCGGCGTTCGCCGACCTCGATCAGTTCGGGATTCTTCTGGATATCCTTCACGAGCGTCCGCACCTGTTTGGACATCGTGGCGGAGAACAACAGTGTCTGCCGTGTTGCGGGTGTCTGTTTGATGATCAGCCGCATGTCGTCGATGAATCCCATGTCGAACATTCTGTCTGCTTCATCCAGCACCAGCACTTCCACGTGGGATAAATTCACGCTGCGGCGTTCAAGATGGTCTATCAGCCGTCCCGGAGTAGCGATGAGGATATCAACGCCGCGGGAGAGCTGCTTCAATTGGTTTTGGATGTTCGTTCCGCCGTAGACGGACAGGCAGCGAAGTGATAAGAATCGACCGTATTGTTTTACGGCATCTTCGATCTGCTGCGCCAGTTCGCGCGTGGGTGTAAGCACGAGTGCTTTCA
>CALROS020000103.1:0-6307 GCA_943369855.1 Chitinophaga pinensis
CGTCCCGCCATGTATATCGGCGACGTGAGCACGCGCGGTCTGCATCACCTTGTGTACGAAATCGTCGACAACTCCATCGACGAGGCGCTCGCCGGATTCTGTAAGAACATCGAAGTGAAGATCAACAAGGACGGCGGCATTACCGTCTCCGACGACGGACGCGGCATCCCGACCGGGATGCATAAGGATGAGAAACGTTCCGCGCTCGAAGTGGTATTGACGGTGCTCCATGCCGGCGGTAAGTTCGACAAGAACACCTACAAGGTCTCCGGCGGTCTGCACGGCGTCGGTCTCTCGGTGGTGAACGCGCTGAGCGAAACGCTCGAAGTGACGGTGAAGAACGAAGGGAAAGTGTGGCACCAGAAATATAAGAAGGGCGATCCAGTCGGACCGGTGAAAGTGATCGGCGCCATGGGGAAGAACGACAAGACGGGAACGACCGTCACGTTCATGCCGGATGGAAGCATCTTCAAGAACCGCACGTATAAATTCGACACGCTTGCCGAACGTCTGCGCGAACTTGCGTTCCTCAATCCTGAAGTGACGCTGGAGATCACCGATCTGCGGAACAAACAGGAACAGACGGAAAAATTCCACTTCAAAGGCGGACTGATGGAGTTCGTGAAGTATACGGATTCGACCCGTCCCTCCATCATGAAGAAGATCTTCCACGCCAAAGGCGAAGGGAAGGATGAGAACGACCGCACGGTCGAAGTTGAAGGTGCGTTCCAGTACAACGATCAATATTCCGAGAATGTCTTCTCGTATGTGAACAACATCAACACGCATGAAGGCGGAACACATCTTGTCGGTTTCAGGACCGCCATTACGCGTTCGCTGAACAATTTCGCGTCGAAGAACAATCTGGTGAAGGACGATAAGATCCAGCTGACCGGCGAGGATTTCAAAGAAGGTCTCACCGCGGTGATCAGCGTGAAAGTGCCGGAGCCGCAGTTCGAAGGACAGACGAAGACGAAACTCGGCAACAGCGAAATTAAATCCATCGTTGAATCGGTGATCGGACCGGCCCTTGCGGACTGGCTCGAGAACAACTCACCCGATGCGAAACGCATCATCGAAAAGAGTCTCCGCGCCGCGGAGGCACGCGAAGCATCGCGCAAAGCACGCGACATCGCGCGCCGCAAGAACGCGATGGACGGCGCAGGCCTTCCCGGAAAACTGGCGGACTGCTCCAGCAACGATCCGGAACATTGCGAGATGTATCTGGTCGAAGGAGACTCCGCAGGCGGAAGTGCGAAACAGGGACGCGACAGGAAATTCCAGGCGATCATGCCGATGAAAGGAAAGATCCTGAACGTTGAGAAAGCGCGTCTGCACAAGATGCTCGAGAACGAAGAGATCCGGAACATCTTCACCGCCATCGGCGCCGGCGTGGGAGAGGATTTCAACGCGGAGAAATTACGCTACAACAAGATCATCCTCATGTGCGATGCTGACGTCGACGGTTCCCACATCCGCACACTGCTGCTGACATTGTTCTTCCGCTACATGAAGCCGCTGATCGAACTCGGTCACGTGTATATCGCTCAGCCGCCCCTCTATAAATTGAAGAAGGGAAAGACGGAGCTCTACGCGTTCGATGATGAAGAGCGCGACGTCATCCTGAAACGGCTGAAAGGGGAAAAGGCGGACAAGAAATCCGAAGCGGAGAATGAGGAGACAACAGTGGAAGAAGGAGCCGTGATCAAGGGAGGCATCATCATCTCCCGGTTCAAAGGTCTCGGCGAAATGAATCCCGAGCAGCTCTGGTCCACCACCATGAATCCTGAGACACGCACGATCCTTCAGGTCGGTATCGAGAACGCGGCGGATGCCGACAGAACGTTCTCCATCCTGATGGGGGATGATGTGGAGCCGCGCAGACAGTTCATTGAGAAGAACGCGAAGTATGTGCGGAATCTGGATGTGTAAATAATGAAGATCATCCTGCTGCTTTCCGTGTTCGCCGCTGCTCAGCTCGTTTCGCAGCAGCGGTTCCTGATAGAAGAGCGCGGACAGTACGGATACATCGATTCAGCAGGAACAACGGTGATCGCGCCGCAGTATTTTGCGCGGTCGAGCTTCAGCGAAGGAAAGGCGAAACAGCTGAGGAACCGGTGGATGCTGGATAACGAAACATTCTTTTTGAATCCGGACGGTTCCACGGCGTTTGAGACGCATTACAACGAAGCGGGAAATTTTTCGGAAGGACTCGCGAAAGTACTGGATGTCAGCTGGGTGCTGTGGCGATACTGGGGATTCATCGATGCGAGCGGAAAAGAAGTGATCACACCCGAGTATTCCGATGCGGGAGATTTTCATGACGGACGGGCGTGGGTGGTGAAACGTCCCATCCTGTTCCCGGGAGCGGATGTTCATCTGTTCGGATTTATCAACACCGCGGGAAAACTTGTTATCAACTATCAGTTCGAACGGGTGAACGATTTTTCCGAAGGACTCGCTGCGGTAACCGTGAGCGGGGTATCGGGTTTCATCGATACTGCCGGCACGGTGGTGATCGATCTTCGGTATGAAAGGGTCAGCAGTTTCTCTGAAGGACTCGTCCGCGCAAAGAAGAACGGCATGTGGGGGTATATCGACAGAACGGGCAGCACAATCATTCCGTTCGAATATGAAGAGGCGCGCGATTTCAGCGACAGCGCAGCACTGGTGAAGTTGAACGGAACATGGCGTTTCATCGATCATTCGGGAGCGAAGATCCTTCCGATGGAATATAACGAAGCGCAGTTCTTTTCCGAAGGACTTGCTTCATTCCGTGTCGACGGAAAATACGGATTCATCGACCGCTCGGGCGCGGTGATCATCACGCCGCAATTCACGGGCATTCAGCCGTTCAGTCACGGGATCGCCGCGGTCGAAACAGAGAACGAACAAGGATATATCAACCGCTCCGGAACATTCATCTGGAAGCGGTCCAAACAATAACGATCATAACAGAACATTATTCACCGATCATTAAGAAAAAAGAAAAAAGCACATGGCGACGACAAACGAAAGAATCATTCCGGTAGATATTGAAGAAGAAATGAAGGGCTCATACATCGATTACTCGATGTCCGTGATCGTGGCCCGCGCACTTCCCGATGTGCGGGACGGCTTGAAGCCGGTTCACAGGCGGGTACTGTTTGGAATGAGTGAGCTCGGCAACACGCCGAACAAAGCGTATAAGAAGAGCGCTCGTGTGGTCGGTGAAGTGCTCGGTAAATACCATCCGCACGGCGACTCGTCGGTGTATGACGCGATCGTCCGTATGGCGCAGGATTTCTCGCTCCGCTATATGCTGGTGGACGGACAGGGGAACTTCGGTTCCGTGGACGGCGACTCCGCAGCGGCGATGCGTTATACCGAAGTGCGCATGACGCGCGTGGCGGAAGAAATGCTGCGCGACATCGAAAAGAATACGGTCAACTTCACCCCGAACTTCGACGACACACTGCAGGAGCCCTCCGTGCTTCCGGCAAGCATTCCCAATCTGCTCGTGAACGGCGCCAGCGGTATCGCGGTCGGTATGACGACCAATATTCCTCCCCACAATCTCGGCGAAGTGATCGACGGTATCATCGCGATGATCGCGGACAGGAATATCGACAACGAAAAACTGATGAAGCATATCAAAGCGCCGGATTTCCCGACCGGCGGCATCATCTACGGATATGACGGCGTCAAAGAAGCGTACAAGACCGGCCGCGGCAAGATCACGCTCCGCGCGAAAGCGGCGATCGAAACAGCGAAGAACGACCGGCAAAGCATCATCATCTCCGAGATCCCGTATCAGGTGAACAAAGCAACGCTCATCGAGAAGATCGCCGAGCTCGTCCGCGACAAGAAGATCGAGGATATCTCCGGCGTGAACGATGAATCGGACCGCGACGGTATGCGCATTGTGGTGGACCTGAAGCGCGATGCGAACGCAAGTGTGGTGCTGAACAATCTGTACAAACAGACGCAGATGCAGACCACCTTCGGTATCATCCTGCTGGCGCTCGTGGATGGCCGTCCGCAGGTGCTGCAGCTGAAGGATACGCTGCACTACTTCCTCGAACACCGGAACGAAGTGATCGTGCGCAGGACGAAATTCGACCTTGACGCGGCGGAAAAACGGGCACACATTCTTGAAGGATATATCATCGCGCTCGACAACATCGACGCGATCATCAAACTGATCAAAGCGTCCAAAGACACCGAGACGGCGAAACAGGGTTTGATGAAGAAGTTCAAACTCTCCGAGATCCAGGCGCAGGCGATCCTCGATATGCGGCTGCAGCGGTTGACCGGACTGGAACGGAAGAAGATCGAAGATGAATACAAGGAACTGATCAAACTGATCAACAGACTGAAAGCGATCCTCGGCAGCAAACAGCTGCAGATGCAGATCATCAAAGAAGAGCTTCTGTTGATGAAGGAGAAGTTCGGCGATGCACGGCGCACCGAGATCGTCATGAAACAGACCGAGTTCAAGATCGAGGATATGATCGCCGAAGAGGAAGTGGTGATCACCATATCGCACGGCGGCTACATCAAGCGCTTCCCGGTGAGCGGGTACCGCAGACAATCCCGCGGAGGAAAGGGTGTGACGGGCGCAGCATCACGTGAGGACGATTTTGTCGAACATATGTTCATCGCCAGCACGCACAACTACATCCTCTTCTTTACGGATAAAGGAAAGTGTTATTGGCTGAAAGTGTTCGAGGTCCCCGAAGGCGGCAGAACATCCAAAGGAAAAGCGATCACCAATCTGATCGCGAAAGAGGCGGATGAGAACATTACGGCCTTCTTAAGCGTCAAAGAATTCAGCGAGAACCAGTTCGTCTTCATGGTCACCGAAGAGGGACAGATGAAGAAGACATCGCTGATGGAATTCAGCAATCCGCGCAAGAACGGCATCGGCGCTATCTCGCTGGACGGCAAGGACCTGCTCCGCGACGTGAAGCTGACGGATGGAACACACGAGCTCGTCATCGGCACACACGAAGGTATCGCCATCCGCTTCCCGGAAAGTGAAGTCCGCGCCATGGGCCGCTCGGCATCGGGCGTCCGCGCGATCAAACTGGAAGCCGGCGACAAAGTGATCGGCGCTGTCTCGCTGAAGCGATTGAAGACAACGATCCTTGTTGCAACGGAGAACGGTTTCGGCAAACGTTCCGATCTCGGCGACTATAGAGTGAGCCATCGCGGCGGAAAAGGGATCGCAACACTGAAAGCGAATGAGAAGACCGGCAAGATGATCGCTATTAAAGAGGTGCAGAACACCGACGATATCGTCGTCGTCTCCTCCAGCGGCATGATCATCCGTCAGCGTGCGGAGGATATCCGCGTCTCGGGCAGGAACACCTCGGGTGTCCGCCTGATCCGATTGGGCGCGAATGATGCGGTGACAGCGATCGCCATCGTCACGTCGGAGGACGAGGAAGAGAAGCAGTTGGAAGCGGCGGAAAAAGCCAGGACGGCCGCTCCCACGGTAACCAACGAAGACACCGCGGAACAGAATGATCTGTTCGGCGATAAAAAAAAAGCCCTGAAGAAACAGAAGAATGATGAAAAAGGGAAAACCGCGGTCCCCGCAAAAGCGGTGAAGCCGGAAGCGCCGGAAAAGAAAGCAGTAAAAGAAAAAGGCGGAAAGAAATCCGCTCCGGCGAAGAAGGAAAAACCGGCACCGAAACAAAAAGCAGCGAAGAAGACGGCACCGGCAAAACCGGCGCCGAAACAGAAAACGAAAGCAAAACCACAACCGAAGAAAAAAGGCAAAAAATAATATTTCCATCAAAGAAGGAGAAGCACAATGAAGAAGATTCTCGTGTCATTCGGATTCCTCGTCTCGATGATGCTCATCGGATGTTCATCGCTCCAGCTGCAGCCCGCGGATTTCTCCTGGGCGGCCGAAGAGATCGTTGAGGTCGGCGCCAAAGGGATGGTCGAAGCAAAACGGTACAGTGTAGCGTTCACCGTCACACCGCTCCTTGCAAAAGAGTTCGCCGAAGATTCCATGGCGGCAAAGAATACGAAAGAGATCCGCCTCATCCGCGACAAAGCGGGCTTCTATTATCTGACCGGAAAGAAATTCAAGAACGTGTACGTGCTTGCACAGAGCGAAGGCGCACTTGCCGTGAACAATACGCTGGTGATCTCCGCCGAGAAACAGATGGACGATCCGAAGTTCGATCAGAAGGATTCCTATATTGAATTGTGGAACGGCAAAGAGAAGTTCCAGCTGACCAAGGGAGGCGCACAACCGGTCGGAGGTAAGAAATGAAGAACGCCATCATTCTCCTCGCAGGAGCACTGTTAT
>CALROS020000104.1:0-6293 GCA_943369855.1 Chitinophaga pinensis
CGCAGGATTCGATCTTCTCACGCGGGGCACCGATTCGGTGAAGATGACCGTCTACGGACCGTTCGGTTTTACGGTTGGTTCCGCGCTCTTCACCAGGAGTCAATTCACCGCCTACAATGCGCTGAACAATACCGTGTACCGCGGTGATCCTGCGCAGCAGATGAAGAATCTTCCGTTCATCAACGATATTCCGGTTGAACTGTTCATCAGCGCTCTTCAGGGAAATCATCCGCTGCTTCCTTCCGCTGCGGTCGACAGTTTTGAAGTGTCGGCGGGACGTTTCTACACATTCACTTCCCGGGTGAACGACAGCACATACGATCGATTCACCGTACAGGGAGATTTCCTCCGCATCACAAAATGTATCAGAACAACCGCGGCCGGAAGGACTCTCTGGAAAGCGGAGTACACATACAAACGCAGCAATGAAGGTGAAGTCCTGCCTGAACAGGTAGAGGTCACCATCCCGTCAAAGAACAGTTCATTATTGCTTGAATACAGCAGCATAACGAACGATGACGCATCTTCCCCGATGCGTATCGCCTATCCTGAAGACGCCGAAGTCATCACCATCGAATGAGGCGTATCCTTCTATATTGTGTCACCGCTCTTCTGGTGCTTCCGTTCGGATTCGCCAATCAGCAGGCCGACATCAAGCGGAAGGACCAGCAGCTGAAACGCCTGCGTGCGGAGATCCAGCAGTACGAACAGCAGATCGATGAGAGCGAAAAGAAGGAAAAAGCAACACTCGGCCGGCTGGAACTCATCGAACAGAAAGCGAACCTTGTCCGCACTCTGCTCAACGAACTGCGCGAAGAGGAACAGCTCATCCGCACCTCCATCGAATCCACCAAAGAGAATGTCGATCAGCTCGAGAAGCAGCTCGCCTTCCTGAAGAATCACTACGCGCACTACGTCTCATCCGTCTACAAGTACGGTAAGGTCTACGACCTCGAAACGATCCTCTCCTCCAATTCGATCAATCAATTGTATATCCGCATCGAGTACATGAAGCGGTTCTCCGATCAGCGGAAGAAGGACCTGGAAAAGATCGTCTCGAAAAAAGGACAGATCGAGATCGAACACAGCACACTGCAGGAAAAACTTTCCACCGAACAGCAGCTCATCTCCGAGAAACTGAAGGAAGAGAACACGCTCAACAAGACGAAGGAACGCCGAAGCAATGTGTTGAAGGATATCCGCGAGGACAAGCAGCAGCTGAAGGCGGAACTGACGCGCAAAATCTCCGCAGCAAAGGAACTGGAGAACCTCGTTGCGAATTTGATCGAGCAGGAACGCGTCCGCAAAGAGCGTGTGGAGCGCGAGGAGAAGGAACGGAAGGAACGCATCGCAAAGGAACGCGCCGCCAGGAAAGAACGTGAGCGTCTTGCAAAGATCGAGCGGGAGAAAGAACTGGCGGAACTGAAACGGAAGAACGATCTGGCAAAGGCAAAAGAGAAAGAACGTGAGATCGCGGAAGCGAACCGCCGCGCAGAGGAGAAGGATAAAGAGTACGAGATCGAAACGGCGAAGGTGGAACTTGTCCTTCGTCCGCTGGATGAACGGAAAGGAAAACTGATTTGGCCCGTATCGGGAGGACGCGTCGTTGCGGAGTTCGGGAATCAGGTCCACCCGGTGATGAAGACTATCACCACCAACACCGGCATCGACATCTCAACGAAAGAGAATGCTCCTGTCCGCACAGTGGCGGACGGCGAGGTTGCGCTCATTCATTGGCTTCCATCATACGGGAATCTCATCATCATCAATCACGGTCACGGCTATCGGACGGTCTATGCGCATCTTTCGGAGATCTCCGTTATCACCGGCCAGCAGATGAAAGAAGGGGCCGTCATCGCACAAAGCGGCGAGACCGTATCGGGGAATATGCTGCACTTTGAAGTGTGGAAAGAAAAGGATAAGCAGAATCCCCGCGAGTGGCTTGCGAGGAGATAAGAATTTAATTATGTTTTCTCTGTAACGAAATCCTCCTCTTGCAAAGAGGCGAGAAGCAATCTCAAAAAAACATGTCACCCCCGTCCCAAAGGGATCCCGTTGGGAAATGCTTCTGTCGGAGGTCCAGTAGAATGGATTCCCGCCAAAAGCGTGCGGGAATGGCAATTATATATCATAAAATAGTGAGGGATAGTTTCTAAGAAATTGTTACTTATCCTTTGCGTCTTGGCGAGAGATAAATATTTATTTAGAAATTCCCATCTATGTGCTATTAAAAGAGGCTAACGAGTGGCAAAAAAAATTGAAAAGTCAGAATCACTGAAACCGAACCGCAGCGATGTTGAATCCGTCCGCGCTCTGAATGAATCGTATCAGGCAATGAGGGCCGAGATCGCGAAAGTGATCGTCGGTCAGGATGCCGTCATAGAGCAGCTGTTCATCTCCCTCCTGTCACGCGGTCACTGCCTGCTCGTCGGCGTTCCCGGACTCGCGAAGACGCTGCTGATCAAAACGCTCGCTGATGTGCTCGATCTGAAGTTCAACCGCATCCAGTTCACGCCGGACCTGATGCCGAGCGACATCACCGGCACCGAGATCATCGAAGAGGACAAGAAGAGCGGCGGAAAAGTTTTCAAATTCGTCGAGGGACCGGTCTTCGCGAACATCGTGCTTGCGGACGAGATCAACCGTACGCCTCCGAAGACGCAGGCGGCGCTGCTCGAGTCCATGCAGGAACATAAAGTGACTGCGGCGGGAAAAACATACACGCTCGACGAACCGTTCTTCGTCCTTGCCACACAGAATCCCATCGAACAGGAAGGAACGTATCCGCTTCCCGAAGCACAGCTTGACCGGTTCATGTTCAATCTGTGGCTGGAGTATCCTTCATTCGAAGAAGAAAAGCAGATCGTGAAAGCGACAACGAGTCAGTTCCATCCGAAATTGAAGCATGTGCTGAGCGGCGACGACATCATCGACTATCAGGAGCTCGTCCGCCGTGTTCCGGTGGCCGATAATGTGATCGATTACGCCGTGAGCCTCGTTGCAAAGACGCGTCCGAAAGACTCGCATTCGCCGCAGTTCGTGAAGGATTGGCTCACCTGGGGCGCCGGTCCCCGCGCATCGCAATATCTCATTTTAGGGGCGAAAACACGGGCAATTCTACACGGAAAATATTCGCCGGACATGGAAGACGTCCGCGCCGTTGCGGTCCCGGTGCTCCGCCACCGCATCATTCCCAACTTCAACGCAGAAGCGGACGGTATCACCTCGGTGCAGATCGTGGAAAAACTGCTGGAAGGAAAAATGTAATTTTTTTGTAGGACACCCTGAACAAAGCTGACCGTCACCTTTAAGGTGACGGTCAGCTTATCGGGAATATTTTTTGATATAATCGGGAATGGCTATTTCTTTCGACAACCGCGCATCCGCTTCCGGTTCCCCCGCTTTCACACTCAACGGGAGCACTCCCGCCCACACGGGCAGAACATAATCCTCTTCTTCGTCACCGACGGGACCGGTCCGGATCTTCGCTGAAGCGGATTCGATCTCGACAGCTACGATCTTTGTCGTTCTATCCTCTGTCTCGTTCGGATGACGCGCTTCGTTCCACCTGCCCTTGGCGATATGTTCGGTGAGCGCTTCGAACACCTTCCATCTCTCTTCATATGTTTCCACGACGCGTCCTTTGCCGAACAATACAGCGGAGCGGTAATTCATGCTGTGATGGAACACCGAGCGTGCAAAGACGATGCCGTCCACATGTGTGATGTTGATGCAGACGCTATTCCCGGCGTTGATGTGGTTCAGCATCCGGTTGGCAACGGCACCGTGCAGATAGATGGTGTCACCGATTCGCGTGTGGATGGTCGGCATCACGAACGGCTGTCCCTCCACACAAAATCCTACGTGACAGATAAGCGCTTCATCCACGATCGGGTAGATGACGTCGCGGTCGTAGTGGCCGCGCTTCGGCAGGCGGCGGACGGTGTTCAATTCTGATTTTGTAAATTCGCTCATACACACCTCGGCTTAAAAAATTAATTTCACCACGGAGGACACTGAGAACACGGAGAATTTAAAACAATAATGCCGCGGACTTCACAGAGCAATATACTAAATCTGTGAAACCTGCGGCAATACTTAATTAGATGCGCACCGCACCGTTGTTCTCAACGGACATAATCTCGGCGGTCGCTTTCTGCCCGTTCTTCGCAAAGGCATTCACCATCGCATCGGCGATCGACTGTTCGTTCGATACAGCGAAAGTGAACACTGTCGGTCCGGCACCGCTGATGTTGAACGATAACGCTCCGGCTGCGAGCGCTGCACTCTTTACATCGGCATATCCGGGAATGAGCGTTGCACGGTATTGTTCGTGGAGCCGTTCTGCGGTGACATACCGAAGCGCATCGTAATTGCCGTTCATCATCGCGGCAACGAGCGATGCTGCATTCTCGATGTTCGTCACGGCATCCTTCAACGATACCTGCTGCGGAAGGATCTTGCGGGCTTCCTTCGTCTGCACCTGGAAATGCGGAGAGCATGCGACGACCGATAATTTCTTCTCGATCTTCACGCTGGTGCAGTGCACGTTCCGTTCCGCATCGAAGCAGTTGATGGTCAGTCCGCCGAAGATCGCAGCCGAAACATTGTCCGGATGTCCTTCGATGCTCACGGCGATATTCAACAGCTCTGCGCGGGACAATCCTCCGCTCAGCAATTCGTTCGCAAGGAACACGCCGCCGGCGATCGCCGCACCGCTTCCGCCGAGTCCGCCGTACGCCGGAACGCCGTTGCTGATCTTCAAATGAAGCGCAGGAAGAGTTTTGCCGAGCTTCGCAGCAGTCACTTTCATTGCGTTATAGACAAGATTCGACTCGTCCGTTGCGATATGGTCCTTACCGTTCCCCTCCACGGTGATCCGTAATGACGAATAATTCTCCGTCTCTGCCGAAAGAAACAGATAACGGTTCAGCGCCAGACCGAGTGTGTCGAAACCGGGGCCGAGATTGGAGGTTGAGCAAGGGATTTTAATTTTCATGTTTCACCGCAAAGGCGCTAAGACGCGAAGAATTCAAAAATTGTGAACAAAACGTTTAAAACCATTTTTCAGTAGTGAAACATTAAAATTAATGAGGAAACCAAGTTTTTTTCCTGACAACTTGAGATACGAGATGATCTGTGCCTCATGAACAGGCAAAAGTACTTCGACAGATTTTATTTCAAGAACGATCTCATTCTCCACTAAAATATCGATCCTAAAATCTTTTGAAAGCTCTGTTCCTTTGTACAACAACGGGATCGATATTTGTGATGCTGCTTTTATGCCTCGTTGTTCAAGTTCACGGATCAGACACAACTCGTAGATCGATTCCAGTAATCCCGGACCCATCTCTTTGTGAACGGTGATACAGGAATCGAGTATTGTCTTAGACAAATCGTTCAGTTGTTCGTTTGTCATAACTCTTTGCGTCTTTGTGCCTTTGCGGTTAATTATAGAAAGTTCTTAATGCTTTCTATATTAGCCTCAACATCATGCGGCGGATTAGCATGCTTCGTCTTCCTGTTAAAATGATAATCCACGATCACCTGCGGATCTTTCAGGATGTTTCCCGTTAAGATTCCGACGACAGATTCGGATGATTTTATCTCTCCTTTTTCCATCAGCTTTTTTATGCCTGCCACTGTTGCGCACGATGCCGGTTCCGCACCGATGCCGGCGGCATCCACCACTGCTTTTGCTTCGAGGATCTCCTCATCCGTCACGGATTCAACGATGCCGTTCGTCCACTTCAGCGCACGGACCGCTTTCGAATAATTCACCGGGTCGCCGATCTTGATGGCGGTAGCGATCGTATCCGCTTTTTCGGGTGTCAATTGTGCAAAATTATTCTTGAATGCTTTGTAGAACGGACTCGCTCCTTCCGCCTGGATCACGGCGAAACGCGGCATCTTGTCGATCCATCCTAATTGCTGCGCCTCGTGCAGCGCTTTACCGAACGCGCTTGTGTTGCCGAGATTTCCTCCCGGAAAAACGATCCAGTCCGGTATCTGCCAATTCAACTGAATGAGGATCTCCCAGATGATGGTCTTCTGTCCTTCAAGGCGGAAAGGATTGATGGAATTGAGCGGATATGCTGATAATTTTTCCTGCGCTTCACGGATAAGGCGCATGCAGTCATCGAAATCTCCGTTTACCATCAGCGTTTTTGTTCCGTACGCCAGTGCCTGCGAGATCTTTCCGACCGCGACATTCCCTTTCGGGATCAGCACGAGTCCAGTCATCTCCGCTTCGGACGCGTATGCCGCGAGCGAAGCGGATGTATTTCCTGTAG
>CALROS020000105.1:0-6277 GCA_943369855.1 Chitinophaga pinensis
TCGGGAAGTCCGAGACCACCCTGCGACACTTGGCCGATCACGGACTTGCTGTCCTTCGCATCCTGCGTGCCGAAGAATCCGAACAGCACGCGGACGCCGATGGAGTGAAGATACGCGATCTCTTTTTTCACACCGTCAGCATCCTTTATGGACGCGATCCTTTTCAGATCAGCGGCGATGGGAGCGGCTCCCAGCTTTTCAATTGCAGCGGAATCCATCCCCATGGCATAGATATCTCCGATCTTCTGAAGATTGGTCCCCTTCTTCGCTTTCTTATTTGCGGCGGCACCGTCCAGGATCTCCTTCAGCACGATGCTGTTCTTCTCGTTCAGTTCATTGAAGCTTCCCCAGTTGCTGTATTCAGCGGGAATAGGATTGTTCTTCAGCCAGTTCCCGTTCGCATAGAGATAGAAGTCATCGCATGGATTGACCGTTTTATCGATATTTGCAGGATCGATGGGAAGTGTTTGTTTGGTTTGAGCCGTCAGCAAAAGAATGCCGGCGAACAAAAAAGTCATGAGAGATTTCATCGTAAACCTTAGAAATAGTGGGAAAAGGACTGCTAAAAGTAGGAATTTCGGAAGGGAAAGACAACAGACAATCGTGCAGTTCTGATCGGGCAGGGGCAGAAAAACTGATGCCATGACTCAGAGTCATGGCATCAGTATACAGACTATAGTTTCGGAGGAAGCGGCGGAAGTTCGTATGCTTCGCAGACGGATTGGAATCCGGCCGATCTGTGCGTTGCATCGCAGAACGGTTTTGTATTGCTGAGTCCGCACCGGCAAAGCGAGATCTTCGTGCGGCCGTTCAGGTTGTAACGATTCCCGTTGGCATCGACGATCTCGATTTCGTCCCCTTCAACGCGGAGACTTCCGTTGTTGTTCACTGTGATCTTCACTGCCATGGTATAATGTCCTCAATGATGTTCTATTCGAAAATGATTCACAGGGGAATGGATTTGCCGACGTGAATATTTTGCAGGACGAAGCGACGCTTCGTCCTACAGCACAACTTATGATGCGCGTAATGCGTTGATGATGTTCATCCGTGAGGCGCGGACCGCCGGCAGGAATCCGCCGACCACGCCCATCACCAGCGAGAAGATCAGCGTAGAGATGACGATCTGTACGGAGAGCGAGAATCCGAATGCGAGTTCGGAGAATGTGCCGAAATTCGTCGTGGAGAACGAGACGAACTGCATGAACGAGGCCATGATCAATCCGAGGATCCCGCCGATGAGCGAAAGCGCAAGTGCTTCGACCAGGAACGCAAAGAGGATGCTCCCGCGCTGGAAGCCGAGCGCACGCAGTGTTCCGATCTCCACCGTCCGGTTCGCTACGGCGGCATACATGGTGATCATCGCGCCGATCATCGCACCGAAACTGAAGATGATGGTGATGACGAGTCCGAGCGCTTTGATGAAGATGGACATTCCCTTCGACTGCTCAAGATAGAAATCCTGCTCGCGTTTTACCTCAAGGTCCTGCAGACGCTGTTCAGTCTCCAGTTTCGTCTTGATCACTTCGTAATCCTTCACATCCTTCAGCTTGAACGTGTAGGACGAAAAGGTGGTGCTGCGCTGGAATTCGAGCATGATGTTGTCCGCGTCGGCCCAGATCTCCGATGCGAAGCCCGTCTTCCCGGCATCATACACTCCGACGACCGTCCACAGTTTCGTGCCGATGCGGATCTGCGAACCGATATCGACATTCTCGAACTGATCGTGGATCTTGTTGCCGATGACGATCTCCGCCGAACCCTGCTGGAACCATCGTCCCTCTTTGATCTTTACCTGGGGACGAAGTGCGAAAGAGCTCGGCGTGACGCCGCGGACGATGACGTTCCCCATATCCTTTGTCTTCTTCTTATTGATATTGATGATGGTGACAACATCGGATGAACCGAACGGTTTCCCGTCATTCATCTGCGACACTTCGGGGAATGTGGTGATGATGCCGATCTGATCGCGGCTGACGGCGCTCATCATCTCGCTGCCGGCGCTTTTCCGGAGGATGATCACGTTGTCGTTCGTTCCGGTGGAGACCATGGTGTCCTGCACCCCCTGTGCGAGCATCAGCACGGCGGCAAAGACGAACACGACAAGTGCGATACCGGAAACGGTCAATCCTGTGGTCAGCCGGCGCGCCCAGAGATTTCGGATATTGTAGGAGAATGGGATTTTCATAAAATATAATTTATTGATAAATATTTATGTATAGCGATGGTTCGGCGCGTCCCGATGAAAAGCATCGGGACTTGCTCACCATGACTTCAATTTTTTTTATGTACTTACAATTGTATTCCATCTGTCTGGATATCAACCGATCTGCCGCAGACCGTCCACGATCTGCATCTTGGCCGAACGATATGCCGGGAAGACCGCTGCGACCGCACCGACAAGGATGGAGAATGCCGCCGCCATTGCGATGGTGGAACCTGCCATCTTAAATACCGGGAACATTGTCGGGAACTGCGCACCGAATCCTTCGCACACCGGGAAAGCCAGAAGAATACCTGCAGCGCCTCCCAGCATAGAGATGAAGAGCGATTCACCGGCAATGAGTCCCACCACATGGAAATTCGTGAACCCGAGCGTCTTCAGCACCGCATATTCTCTGATCCGCTCACGCGCGGACATGATGATGGTATTCGCCAGCACCATCAAAATGATGCCGATGATGACATATGAGACAAGTTCCAGCGACGTGATGATCGCACCGGAGAGAGACACGAAGCTCTGCTGGAACGCTTTTTCCGTTTCGGTCTTCGTCTTCGCCGCAGAGTTTGCATAGAGGGCATCGACCGCTTCGGAGACGGAGGGTGCATCATTCATATTGCCGATCTTGATGATGTACCAACCCACATGATCGGTCGCCCAAGCGGCCACCTGACGGCTCCGTTCGTTCAGATAATCCCATTGAAAGAACATCTGCGTTTCATCGGCGCTCTTGTCGTTCCCGACATAGATGCCGGTGACGATGAATTCCCAATCGCCGGGATAGATATCTCCTTTGATATTGATGATATCGCCGATCTTGAATCCCTGTTGTGCGGCGAGTTTTCGTCCGACGATACAGGCATTCCGCTGTTTCTTGAACGCGGCAAGCTGGTCATCGGGAACGGAATATTCGGGATAGACCTTGAAGATGGTCTCCGGATCGACCGCGATGCGGGGAAAGAAGTTCTCGAAGCTCTGATCTTTATAGATCCCCTGGAACCAGTTGGCGAAAGAAACGGTCGTAACGCCCGGGACCGCTTCGATCTGGCTCTTGTATGAATACGGCAGCGGGAAGATGAACGACACCGCATGCCGCGTAATGAGTCTGTCCGCGGCGGAAGCTTCGACACCATAGGACCATGCGGTCACCACGGTGCGGAGCAGACCGAACGCCAGCACTGCAACGGCGATCCCGAGGATCGTCAGCAGGCTGCGCAGCTTGTGCCGCAGAAGATTCTTATAGACGAGTTTTAATACATTCATGATGGTTTATTGGATGAGGATTCAAAAAATTATTTGGACGTCAGTTCGCCTTTGTCGAGATGCTGGATCTTATGGGCGCTCTCCGCTGCGTGCGGATCATGCGTGACCATGATGATCGTTTTTTTGAATTCGCTGTTCAGTCTGCCGAGCAGCGTGAGGATCTCTTCGGCGGATTTCCTGTCCAGATCTCCCGTCGGTTCGTCGCCAATGAGCAGCGTCGGGTCCGTTACAACCGCGCGGGCGATGGCCACACGCTGCTGCTGTCCGCCGGAAAGCTGGCGCGGTGAATGGTCCATGCGGTCCGCAAGACCGACCACGCTCAGTACCGCTTCGACACGTTCCTTCTTCTCTTTCTTGGAAAGATTTGTCAGAAGCAGCGGCAGTTCCACATTCTCGTATGCGGTCAGCACCGGAAGCAGATTGTAGAACTGAAAGACGAATCCGATATTGCGCGAGCGCCATTTGGCGAGCGCAGATTCGTTCAGTTTTGCGATATCGGTGCCGGCAACAACGATGGACCCGGAGGTCGGCTGATCGATGCCCGAGATGAGATTCAGCAGTGTGGTCTTCCCGGAACCGGACGGTCCCATCAGCGCGAGGAATTCCCCTTCGGGAACATCGAGCGAGATATTCTGCAGCACGGGGATCTCCAAGGTGTCGCGCTTGTACACTTTGGTGACGCTCTTTACTTCAACGAGTGTTGACATAGGATTTAATGATGAATGTTGGATGATGGATGATGAATGAATTTATAGACGATTTATGAAAAGTCCCAAATCAATGTCATTCCGAGTCCCGTTCATAATTTTATACAACATCGGGACGAGGAATCTGATGGCACTATTCAGATTTCTCACTTCGCTTTGTGAAAGATCTCTCGAGCTCGTTCGAAATGACAAAGAAAAACTCATAATTCAATAAACTCTTATTGAATTATAATCATGCGTTTTGTTTCCGCGAACGCGCCGGCACGGAGCCGATAAAAATAGATGCCGCTGGTCAATGAATATTTCGCTGCGGAGAATTGAATGCGGTGTTCTCCGGCATTCTGCTCTTCGTTGACCAGTTCAGCGACTTCTTTCCCGAGCATATCATAGATCTTCAGCGATACGTGCAACGCCGATGCAATATTATACGGAATGACCGTGGACGGATTGAACGGGTTCGGGTAATTCTGTCCCAGCGTGAATGTATTCGGTGATGCATTCTTCTCAGCGACAGACAATGACTGATCGGCGCTGTAGGACCATTTCACTGCATCGAAGACAAGTCCCTGCTTCGTTGTATCGCTGCCGTCTCCGAGACGGACGGATCCGCCGGTTCCCTGTTTGAAGAAATAAGTACCAAGCAGGAGCCAGCCGTTCTTTATATTCTTTTGATTGGCAACGATCTCCACCGGACCATTGGCGGTCGTGATCGTGTACCGTGCTTTTGTTGCATCGCTGTACGGAATGTATGCCGAAACATCGTAACGACCATCTTTCGAGAGCGAAGGTGTCCACACGGCATAACATGTATCCGAGGATTTTGTTCTCGTCCACCAAAAATGATTGTTCTGATAACCGCCCGTCCGCTTATCGTTCCAGCGGATGAGTGACGACGGCGAAGCGGTGTGAAGATAGAATCCTTTATCCAGATGCGCATCATCCACCACCGAATCGGCGCGGACGATCTGCGACGCACGGACACTGACTCCCCAATATATTCTGTTCAGATTTTTATATCCGTTGTTGTATCCCACCCAATCGTATTTCACTGCTTTTCCGTTCAGACTCGGGTATGTTCCGGTATTCTTGTTGCCGTACGGATCGTTGACAATGAGTGTGCGGTCATTCACATCGTACCCATTCACCACAATAATGTGCCCGGCGGTGGTCAGTCCGTTACACAGCGTGAACGGATATCCTGAATCGACATTCGCAATGACCGTCGGATAGAACGATGCGCTTGAATCGTACCGAGACGCCGTCATTCCATGATTCGTATAATAATCCACTGTGCGCGAGTATGGACTGAAACTGCCCGTCCACATGAATCCATAACCGCCGAATGATGCTTTTCCATTCGGATCGGTCGCAGTGAGTGAGTATCCGTATTCGCGGAAGGTGTACGATTCGCAGACATATCTGCCGTACGGACTGTTGTGTCCCGGTGACGGACCCGAAGCCGAGCACCATACATCCCATTGCGGCACGATATGATAATAGGCGATCACCATGATGGATGAAGTCGCTCCGCATGCAGAGTTTCCATTATACCAATCAGGCGTGTCCCACACTTGGTGAACATACGGCATTTCAAATGAAACAGCGGCTGTCGTTACGGGAGCATTGAACTGCTGACGTTTTGCGATCGTATTTCGTTGTGCGGTTTGTTCTGAATATGAAATTACTTCGTGTTCCGTTAATAATGTCCCGTTTTGAACTAATCCGCGGGAATAGAGTCCGCCGCGGCGTTCATCCGCATAGATGATCGTGTTCGTTTTCGCATCAACAACAGGGTCGGTCTCAAGGATATCATCTGTCGATGTTAATTTTGTCCGCATTGAACCATCGGAACGGACGCTGTAGAGATCGGATGAAACAACCGTTCCACGTTCGACGATCTTTTCAGAATATACGATCGTCCGTTCATCCATCCACGAAGGCGATTCGCCGGCGCCAAGATGAACGGTGCTGCCCGATTGCAGCGAATAGA
This sequence comes from Chitinophaga pinensis, assembly GCA_943369855.1. Classification (GTDB taxonomy): domain Bacteria; phylum Bacteroidota; class Ignavibacteria; order UBA10030; family UBA8401; genus UBA8401. Next base: position 6,182 of record CALROS020000105.1, read on the forward strand.
CAAAAACGTTGCCGTTCAGTTGTGTATATAGAATTTGAGAACCATCGGGCGACCATTGCGGCAGTGCATATCCCGCTTCACCGTTGCTGATCATTT
>CALROS020000106.1:0-6267 GCA_943369855.1 Chitinophaga pinensis
AGCAACGCTCTTTTTATTCCGATCCCCGGTCCGGTGATCTCGTTATCGCCGGGAATTGCGGCGCTCACCAGAGGGGATACGATCACCTATTCGGCTAGCGGAGGAACTCCTCCGTACAAATGGATCTCGTCCGATACGCTGGTGGCATCCGTCGATTCCATCAACGGAAAAGTTAAGGCAAAATTACGCGGTAATTTCCTGCTCTATGCAGTGGATGCGCAGGGATTCGACGCGATCCTCGGCATCACTGTGAATGATTTTTCTGCAGCACTGCCCGACACGATCGTGCATATCGGGGATTCTGTGGATGTCCCCATTATGATCAGTGATGTCACCGGACTCGGCATCCAGTCGTCACGCATCAAATTTGCCTATGATACGTCGAAGGTCCGATTCTCCCGTCCTGTGCTCAGCGGAACCATCAGCAGCGGTATGACCGCAGCGGTCTACGATTCCGGGACATTCGTCCATGTGGAATACACCGGTGTCGTTCCGATCGCCGGCAGCGGAATATTCTCGAAGCTGCGGTTCATTCACAAACCGCCGACGGGCCCGGAGCAGTTCACCCCGCTTGGATTCATGGAATTTCAAACAAACGGCGGAGGTGCCGGTCAGCCGAGCGCAACATTGAAGAGCGGAAGGATCACGATTGCTGTTGCACTGAATAAGATCCCGAAGTTCACCAGCGCGATGAACGATACGGTCATCAACGAAGGACAGCAGCTGACGTTCAATTATAAAGCCGTTGATCCGGATTTCGATCAGGTGCGGTATTCACTTCAATCAGCGGCCGCCGGAATGAATATCGATTCCGTCACCGGAACGTTCACCTTCAAGCCGGGCTTCACACAATCCGGAACATACTTCGTTACCGTTGCAGCCAGTGACGGTAACGGTGGCATCGCGACGAAAGCTGCCTCGATTACCGTGAATGATGTGAACAGGATCCCACAATTCCTCCGACCGATGAATGATACAACGATCCAGGAACTGCAGCTCCTTTTCGTTGATGTCGATGCTGTCGATCCGGACGGAGGAACGGTGAAATACTCGTTGGTGAATCCGTCACCGGGAATGGACATCGATTCGATCACCGGGAAATTCACGTGGACTCCGACCCGGTCACAGGCAGGTATCCATCAGTTCTCTATCCGTGCATCCGAACTTCCCGGCAGTGAAGCACTCGATCCCGTGAAGGTCACCGTGCTGAATCAGAACGATCCGCCGTCATTCACAAAAGTACTCAATGATACTGTGCTCAACGAGGACCAGCAATTGGTTTTCGACAATGATGCTGTCGATCCGGATAATGATCAATTCTGGTTCTTCCTGCAGAATGCTCCGCCGGGCATGACCATTGATTCCGTGACCGGTGTTCTGCTGTGGCGGCCGACGTTCAGTCAATCGGGCCTCTATTCAATAACGATCGGTGTGAAAGATATCAATGGAGCAGCGGTGCTGAAGCAGGCATCCATTACAGTGAACAATGTGAACCGTGTTCCGATCTTCACGCAGGTCCTTCCCGATACGGTCAATACTGAACCGGGCACCAAAACGAATTTCACATACGCCGGACAGGATCCTGATAATGATGCCCTCACATTTGCCGGTACCGAACTGCCGGCCGGTGCTTCGATCTCGTTATCAGGGCAATTTGCATGGACCCCATCCATCGCACAAATAGGATTGAACCGCGTTATTGTTAAAATGTCGGACGGGTCCGTTGGAATTTTCGATACATCGTATTTTTCCGTTTCATTGAAGAATACGCCGCCGGTCTTCATATCCGTACCGAATGACACGACGATCCGTGAAGCTCAATCCTTGACGCTTACGTATAAAGCATTCGATGCCGAGAACGATTCCCTTGCATTTGCTCTTGTTCAGCCCGCACCGATTGGTATATCGGTCACAAAGAACGGTACGTTGAATTGGACCCCTGATTATTCACAGAGCGGTATCTATAGTGTTGTGGTCTCTTTAACGGAACGTCAATTCACACTGTACGATACGGTGAAGATCACCGTGCTGAATACGAACAGACCGCCGCAGTTCACCGCAGTGCTTCCCGATGCATTCACCTTTGTCGATTCAACGCTCAATTTCAAATATGCAGCGGTTGATCCGGATAATGATGCGCTGACATTCACTTTCGTGAAAGCACCGTTGAGCGCCGTTTTGCAGAGTAGCGGTTCATTCAGCTGGAAACCCGTCGCGGCGGATCTTGGAAAAGACACATTCATCGTTCGCGTAAGTGACGGAACTGTTTCCGTTCTCGATACAGCGGTGCTGACAGTGAACGGATTCCCGTTCGCGGAGGTCTCTCAGACGAATTTCGATTTCGGCTCCATCACATTCGGCGGTTCAAAGACAATGAAAGCGGTCATTCGCAACCGCGGTGTCGTTCCGTTGTTCTTCCATGCGCCTGCACAGTTCAATCAATTTCCGCCGGACCCGAACTTCATTCTGGATACGGTTGGTACATCCGTGATCCTGCCGGGAAGTGCCGATACGATTTCGTTCACCTATCTGCCGAAATCCGTCGGCGGACATGGGACGGGATACGCATTCTTTACGAATGATTTCCGGAATCAGATATTTACGTTCACGCTCAGCGGATCTTCCATCGCTACCCTGGTCGTGAAGAAGAAGATGATCGTCGATGTGCAGCATAATTCTACGGCACCGTTGACCGATTCGGTGAATGGACTCGGAGTGCTCTTCTCGTTCCTTGCAAAGAGCGGTATTCAGGTGACGTACAGCCAGAAGACGCTGCAGCCGTCCGGCAACGATATCCTCCTGCTCGTGACACCGCAAAAAAATTACACGCGGAGTGAAGTGGATACGATCGTGAATTTTGTGAAGAACGGCGGACTGCTGATCGCCCTCGGTAACTCCATTCAGGAAGGGACGAATGATGCGCTCAATTCCGTACTGAAGGATTCTACGTGGACATCGGGACTCCTGCTGAACAATGATATCGTTGCGGATTCCTCCGCGTTCGTCGGTTCACCGTTCGCGCCGTTTGTTACCGTGTTCGCTGATAAGAAACATCCGTATCTCACCGGTATTGATACACTGGTATTCTTCGGCAGCAGCAGTGTTTCGGTCTCCGGTTCAGCAATTCCGTTCGCACGTCTGACCGCGAAAGGCCGGGTTATCGGCGGCGCAACGCAGCCCTCAGTTGTCGGTCTCAGCAAGGTCGGAAAAGGTAAGATCGTACTGACAGGTGATGCGGATGCGTGGAGGGTGGATTCAAAGTCGGACAGTATCCCGCCGAATATCGCTGCAAAGGATAATCTTGCATTCGTACTGAACATCCTCAGCATCACGGAGGATTACGAAGTGAAGATGCCGGACAAGACACCGAACGAGCAGTATCGGCTTGTCAGTATCCCGTACGATCTTGAGAATGGTGATATCAAATCCGTACTGAAAGGATTGGGAGAACCGAATCCTCTGGTCTGGCGTCTGTTCGGACGGTATGATCCGTTGACGACAAAATACTCCGAATTCCCGAGTGACAAATTCAACTCATTCAAACGGGGTGAGGCATATTGGCTGATCACGCGCGGACAGTTCGACCTGACTCCCGGGACAGCAACCATTGTTCCCGTGCAGAATTATTTCCCCGTCAGGATCGGTCCCGGATATTCCATCGTCGGAAATCCGTTCCCGTACAAGGTCAGCTGGAAGAATTCCATCCACGATTCTGTACAGAATGTGATATGGGGATTCGATAAAACAGGGTTCAAAGCAGAGTCACTGATGATGGCTCCATTCTCCGGATATTTCGTGAAGAATCTTTCAAAGGACAGCGTAACGATCCTGATCAATCCACAGGATGTCACGCAGCTTTCCGTTGCAGGATTAGAGAAGAGTGCATCTGAATCATCATTCGCTCCGGGAGAATGGCGTGTCGGTATCTCCGCAGTATCCGGCAAGAGCAGCGACAATGATAATTTCGCAGGAGTGAGACCGGGTGCGCTGGATGAATATGATGCGAACGATATTTCCGAACCGCCGCCGACACCGACGGATTATGTCATTGTCCGTTTCCCGAACAGGGAATGGAAACAGCAGCCGGGATCGTATGCCGTCGATATCCGTAAAGCAAATGATGAAGGAATGTTCTGGGACATTGAAGTGATCACGGCAAAGGCGCAGTCATCCGTGACCCTTTCGCTGGAATCTCTCGGTGAACTGCCGAATGATTTCTCGCTCTATCTTATCGACAAGACAACGGAACGTGCGGTACCGCTGAACGGTACGTATCAATATCAATTCTCAATGCTCAAGAATGAGACGCGCAGGAATTTCCGATTGGTCGCAGGACGCGCGTCGTATGTTGAACAGAATACACAGGGGATCCCTTTGGTCGCGGTGAGTTATGAGTTGATGCAGAACTATCCGAATCCGTTCAATCCGTCAACACAGATCCGGTATGCGATCGGACACAGCGGTCAGGTGACACTGGAGATCTTCAATGTGCTGGGACAGCGGGTCCGCACTCTTCGGAATGAGTTCCAGACCATCGGTACGTATGCAGCGGAGTGGGACGGACGGAATGATGCCGGTATCCCGCTTGCAACAGGTGTCTATTTCTACCGCATCCAGGCAGTATCCAATAATGAGACGATGTTCACCAAGACGAATAAAATGGTGTTAATGAAGTAAATTACGCGATTATGAAGTAAGAATGTCAGGATGGACGATCATTGTCCGTCCTGTTATTTTTAAATCATTCCGACTGAACATAACCGTTACGATCGTTCATAGACAACCGTTAGCGGTAACTCCGTATGGATGTGATCACTGATGGGTTTAGTAAAATGTATAATTATGCAAGATATGCATAATCACATTTTAGTTGCTTTCGACGGGTATAGTTACTAAAATTGCATGTCAGATAAGACATCGTTTGATGATGAAGCCGTATAATAGTGTTGCCGTTGGATCTTGATCCGCTGCATGCTTACAATCTTCCCACGAAAAACAATTCCTTTTCAAAAAGGAGAAAACATCAGTGAAACGACTTGCTACGCTCTCAACAATCCTCCTTCTTTTTTCTTCCATCATCCTTGCCGGCACAACAGGAAAGATCTCCGGTTCGGTAAAAGACAATCAGACCGGTGAAGCGCTTGTCGGTGTGAACATCGTCCTTGCCGGAACGACCTATGGAGCGTCGACAGATATTGAAGGGAATTTCTTCATCCTCAATATACCGTCGGGCACGTATACGGTCCGCGCCTCATCGCTCGGATATGCATCGGTCTCACAGACCAATGTCCGCGTGGAGATCGATCAGACGACGGAGCTGAAATTTTCCCTGAAGCAGGAAGTTGTTCAGGGTGAGGAAGTGGTCATCGTAGCGGAACGTCCTGTCGTGCAGAAGGATGTCTCTTCAACGCGTGCCAACATCACAGAAAAAGAGATCCAAAGTCTTCCCGTTGCTTCGGTCAGCGCTGTGGTTGCGCTCCAGGCAGGTGTTCAAAGCGGACTTGTTGTCCGCGGCGGCGGTGCCGATCAGACCGCATTCATCGTGGACGGTATGACTCTCAGGAATGAACGCGATAATTCTCCTTACAGCGGTATCAGTTTAAGTTCAGTGCAGGATGTTCAGGTGCAGACGGGCGGGTTCAATGCAGAATATGGTAATATCCGTTCCGGTGTGGTGAATGTTGTAACGAAGGAAGGAAGTCCCAGCGAGTATTCGTTCACGGCGACCGTTCGATACAGTCCTCCGGCACAGAAACATTTCGGCATGTCACCGTATGATCCCAATTCATTCTGGCTCCGTTCACGGATCGATCCCGCAGTTGCGTGGACAGGAACAAGCAACGGTGCATGGGACATCTATACACAGCGGCAGTACATCGGGTTTGAAGGATGGAACGCCGTATCGCAGGCAACGCTGAAAGATAATGATCCCTCCAACGATCTTACGCCAGAAGCGGCACAGCGTCTCTTCCTGTTCCAGTTCCGCCGTCAGGGCGACATCATCAAACCGGATTACAATATCGATGCAGGTTTCGGCGGTCCCGTTCCCATCATCGGAAAGGATCTCGGCAATCTCAGATTCTTTGCTTCGTACCGCAGCGGAAAATCAATGTATCTGATCCCTCTCTCCACCGATGCGTATGACGATTACAATGGTCAGCTCCGTGTCACGTCGGATGTCGGAAGCGGAATGAAATTGATGCTGCAGGGGATGATCGGAGAGCAGACGGGGACCAATGATAACAATTCCGGGTTGCCGGGAATTTT
>CALROS020000107.1:0-6260 GCA_943369855.1 Chitinophaga pinensis
AGCGCTTTGGCCGGTGTCATGGCGGATTGACTCGCTTTGGTCTGGACTGTTTGAGCGATGCCGGGCCGGAATGCTGCAAACGTAAACATGAGGAAAAGTATGATCGTGTGTTTCATGGACCTCCTGTGATAATGGTGGATACTGAGATGGTTTAAAAATAAAAAAGCCGATACCGTTCCAAGGAACGATATCGGCTTACATTCTACCAAGCCAGGCCGGGAGCGCCGTGCTTCGTCTATTGTCTTCCGAAAATTTTCATCACAAATATAATATGCTGACCGTGGATCTGCAAGAAAAATTTACAATGGAGCAAGAATAAATACGATCACCCGTTCACCTCTCTGTGCACTGATATCGGAATGGATGCTCAGCACATCCTGTCCGGTGATCGATTTGATCATCATTTTTAAAAGATTTTCGGCCCCTTCGATCAAGCGGGTCCGGACCTCTTTCAATAATTTTACTCCCTCAGCATCTTTAGCGAGCTGGATCTCTGCTGGGGTCAACACACCATCCAGTCTCACGATGATCATGTCATCGAGGATCCTCGTTCTGGTGAGCCGCGGTCCCCGCCCCATATGCTCCCGCTCAAATTGAATGATGGCTTCCGTGATCTTTGCTTCGGTCCTGCCGATTGATTCTTTCATACAGTTCTCAAAAAAACGTTCTACCGATCATGATTTATTGTAACAACATCAGTCCTACAACAACATTTAAAATAACGGATATGTACGCAAGTAATAAAAGAGCGTTACAAAAGTATTTCAAAGAATTGTATCGCATTTCGACCGCAGATCTGTACGGGATCAGGAATCGCTGCGGCATGATGAAAATGGAACTGAATCCTAAACTTTTATTCTGCACATGGTCCAGATAGTAATGGAGAGTTGATTTGAAAACGAATGCAGCAGCCGCGGCAATTCCTGATACATTATGGAGTGTGTGCAGTGTCATATGATGAATGCCTATGAACAATGATACGAATATATCGTTTATTCTTCGCCCAATGACCCATTTCCTGTCGCAGCAATATCATTTTTCCGGATGATTGCCCTGAGCTGTCCCATTCTGAATCTAATTCTTTTTGAAGTCTTTAAAACTACAAATCCTGCCATAAGCAGGATCTGTTTTGTACTCCCGACGGGAATCGAACCCGTGTCGCAAGCTTGAAAAGCTCGTGTCCTAACCCCTAGACGACGGGAGCAGCTGAACACAAATGAACATCGTTCAATCGTTCAATGGTTGTTACAGTGGGGTGACCAGTGGGATTTGAACCCACGACCTCCAGGGCCACAACCTGGCGTTCTAACCGACTGAACTATGGCCACCGTGATAAAGAACGAAAACGCCTTGTTATAGAACAAAAAACCATCCGATGGTATCAGGATGGCTTATTTAGCATACAAATATAAAAAAAATTTGGCGGTCTGGCAAGATGTTTTCATTAAACATTCTTAATACCGTTGTTCCACCACCGGTCGATCTTTTTCCCGCTCCACACTGCAAAAAGAAAGAAGAGGACTCCCGCCATCACATCAACAACATAGTGATACCGCAGATAGACCGTCGAAATGATCAATAACGTCCCGATCACCAGAAGGAACCAACGGATCTTGGTGTTCAAAGCGAACGCAAGATACATCGCCGTCAGCGTCGCTTCCGTGTGACCGCTCGGGAATGTGTCGCGGTTGACATACATCGTCGGATCCAGAGCGCCGGCCGGGATACCGCCGCCGGAATTGATGATCGCACGGAGATATTCGGTCAGGAAGACACCGGGTAGCTCGGCATCGGTCGTGGTAAAATTATGCAGCGTGAACCGGGGACCGATCGCCGGAACGAGAAGATACCCGATGTACGAGAGGAAGAACGCATATGCAACGATCATCATTCCGTATCGGTATTCTTTCTGATTACTTCGCTGATACAATTCATAGAATAAGGCGAAATAGAAAAAATAGTATGATGAATATGCGAGCTGAAGGATCTCGGTGAAGATCGGATGCGCAAATCGATAGATCCAGTGCGTCGGATCAGTCCCGAAGATCATCCTGTCCAGCATGATCAGCGTCGTATCGAAATCATATCCATGGATCGGATGGGAGATGGACGATGCCTGCGTGTAGATGAAAAGGACGCTCGGAAAGAGATAGAGATCACGCAGCAGCCGGATGTAATAATTCGGCCGCTCTGTTGACGCGGTATACCGTGCGCTGAGGACCACCGCGGTGCAGATCGCGATGTTGACAAAGATGAACAGCGGAGCTTTGTCGAGCAGAGGAAAATAGATCACTTCAACGGCGGTGAGGATGGAAAGGAATCCGATCGAGATGACATCAAAAGAATGGAGGTAGGCGAATCGTTTCATGCGGTCACATAAGCATTGAGATGAATAATGTTGCGAGACCAAGGAACGATGCAAATCCGAACACATCGGTGAATGTCGTTACCAGCACCGCCGACGCGAGTGCCGGATCGACCTTGATCCATTTCAAAGTGAGCGGGATGATCGTTCCGGCACCGCCGGCAACGAACATGTTCGTGATCATGGCAAGACAGATCACCACGCCGAGCATCGGTATGCCGCTGAAGATGGCGATCACCGTTCCGGTGAGGATCCCGTTCGCGAATCCGTTCATGAGTCCTATCTGAAGTTCCTTCAGCAGCACACGCATCTGATTGGAGGAGTTCACTTCTCCGAGCGCTATTCCGCGGACGAGTACCGTGATGGTCTGAGTCGCTGCGTTGCCTCCCATTCCGGCGACGATCGGCATCAGCGCGGCGAGGATCACCACTTTCTCGATCGTGTGTTCGAACAATCCTACAACGGATGCAGCAAGGAAAGCGGTGAGCAGATTCACATACAGCCAGGGGAGTCTTCGTTTCAGTGCCGTGAACGGAGGGGTGGAGATGTGCTCATCTTCACCGACGCCGCCCAAACGCAGGATATCTTCGGACGCTTCTTCTTCAATAACGTCCACAACGTCGTCCACGGTGATGCGTCCGACGACACGTCCCGAGAAATCGATGACCGGAGCGGCAACGAGATTATACTTTTTGAAGATATTCGCCACTTCTTCCTGGTCCACATCCGTCTTTACGCTGATGATGTCCGTCTCCATCACTTTGTAGATACGGCGGGCAGGGGAGAGCAGGATCAGATTGGAGATGGAGAGTGAACCGACGAGTTTGTCATCCTCGTCCACACAGTAGACGTGATAGAACTGCTGATGTCCTTCCTCTTTGGCGGCGCGGCGGACGGACTGGATCGCCTTCTTCACCGTGTCCTTGTGGCGCACGGTGATGATCTCCTTCTGCATGATACCGCCGGCGGTATTCTCGTCGTACTGCAGAAGTTCCTTCAGGTCCTGAGAATCCTCCACACTCAGATCATCGAGCACCTCTTCCGCTTTCTCTTCGGAAAGTTCGGAGACGATATCGGTCGCTTCGTCGGACGGCAGTTCCTCGACGATATCCGAGATCTGTTCGCTCTGCAGTGTCTGCAGGAAATGTTCGCGGTGGTCCTCATCCAGTTCAACGATCACCTTTCCCTGATCCTCGGTGGAGAGGATCGTGAAGAGATAATCGCCTTCCTCGAACTCCAGCCGGTTGATGATATGCGCGATATCGCTCGGGTAGAGATCGTTGATGATGTTCCTGATCAGCAGGTCCGACTTGGACCGGATGAGATCGCGGAGATCCTCCAGCAGTTCGTCATCCACCTCGATCAGTTCCTGGGATGTGTAGTTGATTTCAGCCATCAACCTCCTCCGTGGCGGTATTCAGGATTTGCGGGGCACAATGGACCAGTTCGTTGCTGAGTTGGACGAAGTCCGCCACCGAAAGTTCTTCGGGACGAAGTTCCAGGTCCACCGATAATTTTTCGAATTCCGAAACCGGAACATCCAGTCCTTTCAATCCGTTCCGAAGCGTCTTTCGGCGTTTGCCGAACGTTCCGCGGACGATCTTGCGGAAGAGCGCTTCGTTCTGTGCTTTGTTCGGGAACGGCTGTTCAAAATCGAGATGGACGATCGCCGATGACACGTTCGGGATAGGGAAGAAGGAATTCTTCGAGACCTGGAACTGCATCTTCGGAGTGCTGTAGTATTGCAGTAATATAGAGAGGATGCCGTATTCTTTTGTGCGCGGTTTTGCAACGATCCTCTGCGCCACTTCGGTCTGCATCATCACCATAAAATCCTTCACCGCCGGCAGCGAATCGACAACGTGGAACAGGATCGGGGTCGTGATATTATAGGGAATGTTGCCGAGAAGGCGGATCGGTCTGCCGAGCTGTTCGCGCAGTTCGGTCAATGAAACGCTCAGAATATCGTTGTGAATGACGGTGATCTTCTCGCCGAACTGTTCCTGCAGGAACGGAGCAAGCTCATTGTCCAGCTCGATCACGGTGCAATGGGGGACGGTTTGCAGCAGTAATGCGGTCAGCGCACCTTTCCCCGGACCGATCTCCACAATTGCTTCATCCCCCTTTGCGTCGAAGATACGCACGATCTTTTGTGCGACATTGGCGTCCTGAAGGAAATTTTGGCCGAGGGATTTTTTTGCGCGATGCATCATAGATTTTCCAATGAACAAGCGGAACAGAGAAATAAACAGAGTGTTTGAATATAACGAATGACGGGACGGTTTTCAACGAACAATCGCCCAGTTCTGCGTTTCTTGCCTCTCTTCCTTTTTCTTTTGATATTGACCTAATCTATACCGGTTATCGTGCAATCTTGTAATCCAATAATTTTGCAATCCCATATTTTTTTATTCAAACTTCATGCGTTATATCTCACGATTCATCCGTTCCCTGAGTCAGCCGGACAGCCTCGCCGGGAAGTGGACCATCTTTGCTGTGATCGTCGTGCTGACAGCGCTGATGTTCCCGCAGGGACTCGCTGTTGAATCGGACTATCCGGTCGGGATGATCTGGACGGAGAACGATCTCTATGCTCCGTTCGCGTATCCTATCTATAAAGATGAACGTGAGTATCAGCGTGAACGTCAGCTTGCATCGGAAAAGGTCTACAAGGTCTTCGAAGAGAACCCCGAAACCTCAGGTCATTATCTTGATTCCCTTCAGCATTTCTTCATTACGCTGCAGACGGTGATCGACCGACGAAAAGGGGACGAAGCGGAGATCAAAAGTGCGCTCGCCGGTTTTCCCGTGCAGTTCCATGCATCCGAATGGAAGACACTCTGGTACCTCCGCAATGCCGAACGGCAGACCTCCGGGAAACCGCCGAAATATTCATTCGATAAACTGCGGCGCGATGTATTGCTGGTAGTGAATGGACTCTATCTGCAGGGGATCGTCGACGTGCGGAAATCGCAGTACCGCGATGACGAACTTGTTGCCAAACGGAAGAAGACCACTGAGCAGATCATTCCGCTCAGCCGTCTTTTGGACAAATATGAATTGGGGAAAGCCGTGCAGCAAACATTCATCGCCGGATTCAAAGGGGAGAATGATACGGTCAATATCGCCGTGAAGATTGCACTGACATTCCTTGAACCGAATGTGATCTATCAGCGCGAGCAGACCGAACGGGAAGTGCGTTTCGCCGTTGATCTTGTGCCGAGGACCATCGGCGCGGTGAGCGAAGGGGAGCGGATCATCGCAAAACGTGAACGCGTGAACGACGAGATCAAACTGAAACTCGACTCCATGCGGAAAGCGAAAGAGGAACGGGGAGCAGGCATCAACGTCTATGTCACCTTCCTCGGCAAAACGCTCCGCGTCTTCTCTATTATATGGATGCTGGTGATGTATGTGTATCTGTTCCGCAAGAAGATCTATCATGATAACAAGAAACTGCTCATCATGTCGCTCCTCTTCTTTGTGACCGCATTCATCGCGTATCTTACCGTGCAGAATACGACGGAACTTCCGCTGCGGTATCTCATCATCATTCCGGCCGTGTCGATGATCCTTACGATCATCTTCGATTCGAGGATCGCGTTCTACAGCACGGTGGTCCTTTCGCTGCTCGTCGCAGGGATCCGCGGCAATGACTATTCAATTGCGTTATCGTCACTGGTAGCCGGCGCATTTGCCATCTACACCGTGCGCGATATCAAAAAAAGGACTCAGATCTTCCGTTCCATCATCTATGTCTTTCTCGGCTACACCATCACTATCGTTGCGCTGGGATTGGAGCGGTATGAATCCATTTCCATTCTTGGTGATCAACTATTGGTGGCGGCATTCAATTCCATCCTGTCACCGGTGCTCACCTACGGCATTCTCATCT
>CALROS020000108.1:0-6228 GCA_943369855.1 Chitinophaga pinensis
ACTTCACCCATCTTCGTGCGGAAGACGAATCCTTCAATGCCGATGATATCACCGATATCCAGCAGTTTGAAATGATCGTATGCATCTCCCAGGTCATCCTTCTTCAGATATGATTGGATCTTTCCGGTCATATCCTGAATGTGGCAGAAGGAAGCTTTTCCCATCCTGCGGATGGACATGATACGTCCCGCAACAGCGACGATCCACTGCGGCTGTTCATCCTTGAATGTATCGAGGATCTCTTTCGCCGATGCATTGCGTTCGAATCCATGCGGATACGGATTCACTCCGGCTGCGCGCAGATGTTCCAATTCCTCCCTGCGGCGGACCATGAGGGTGTTGAGTTCGTCGTGGTAATCTTTTTGTAGTTCGTCTGACATAATAGTGTAAATCCCAAAATACAGAATCGTGAGTTATAGTTTCACTTGAATCGATGTCATTCTGAGCGGAGACCCGATGTTTTATATCGGGACGGAGCGAAGAATCCAGATGACGTTCAGATTCCTCGTCCCAAAAAACGGGACTCGGAATGACAAAATCTTTACTTATTCATTACTTAATTTTATTTCGTGAAAATCCCGCCAGCATCGCACACACATCATCCTGCAGTTTTTCCGATTTCTTTGTTGAGACGGTGTAGTGATTCACCAGCATGGAGAAAACGAACTGTTCGCCATCCGCACTCGTCACATATCCCGACAATCCGCGAACGTAGCCGATCGTACCGGTCTTCGCGCGAACATTCCCTTCCGCTTTGGTCCCTTTCATTCTCCGCTTCAACGTTCCGTCCACACCGCCGATGGGAAGCGAAGAATAGAACGGCAGGAAGTTCTTCTCTTTGGACATTCCCGTCAGGATCGCCACCGCATCGCTTGGTGTGATCAGATCCATGCGGGACAAGCCGGAACCATCCGCCATTCGTAGACGGACAGTATCCACACCCCATGCAGCGAGGACAGGATACGCGGCACGTTTGCCGTTGTCTATTGAACCGAGTGAATATTTTTCTTTCCCGATGGTGCGGATCGTCTGCTCAGCATAAGCATTATCGCTCGGCTTATTCGTCTGCGGTGCGATCTCTGAATACGGAACAGAAATAAATGATGCGAGCTGCCTCGCATTCGGATATCGTAACGAATCCTTCATATCATCCACATCGACAGGATTGCCGCTGACACGGATCCCTTTCGACTCGAACACTTCCTTCAGTACGGTCATTGTATAAAGCGTTGGGTTATCGACCGTGACCTGTTCTTCGACCGCTTTTTTCCCGACCGATAATTTTCCGCGGACATAGACAGTGTTGGTCCCGCGAACCCTGTAGAACGAGATCGTATTCAGCGAATCCGTCGAAGGAACGGTGACCGTTTGATTGATCACATTCACATACTTGGTATTGGGCGTCCAGGACAGTGAACAGACATCGGCGATCTTCGCGGACTGAACAACGCGGAAATTCACACAGTTGTCGTTGAACATTACAGCGCCGATCTGCGCGGCATAATAATCGGTCTCATCATCCGCCTGCCAGCCGCTGCCGTAGAACTCCTCATCGAACGCATTATCATCCCCGATGATGTTGCCGTTCACATACTTGATGCCGCGGAGTTTCAAACTGTCCGCCCATTGTTCGAATACTTCCGTGATCTTCCCGTCGTTGAACCGGCCGGAGATGGTCGGATCGCCGCTGCCGACGAAGATGATATCCCCGTTCAGGATGCTGTCCTTCATCGAGCCGGTTGTCACCAATCGGGTCGTGTAGCGGTAGTCGGGACCAAGTAATGTCATTGCCGACGATGTGGTGAACAATTTCATGTTCGAGGCCGGCATGAACATCTTCTTTGCGTTCAGAGAGTAGACCGTCTCGCCGGTCTTCAATGAACGGATGAGCACTCCCCAATTCGCGTTATCGAATTCCGGATCGTTGACCCGCGTATCGATATCGTAGGCCAGTTTTCCGATCGGTGATGACAGATCGAATTTCGTCGCCTGTTCGCTCGAGCATCCGGCAAGAAGAAGGAGTGCAGAAAGTAATAAAAAAATGAATTTCATAATGGTCCGGTAATTACGGCTGTGCTTTCCCCGAAGGATATTCCGGCAGCGCAAGCCGGTCCGCTGTTGTCCGGTTCGTCAATGCAGTGATCTCATATAACTTCAGCGCATGCCAATGCTGCACCTGATCCCAGACGAAACGCCATGACCAGTTGCCGAGAGCATGTCCCGGCATATTCATCCGAGCTTCCGTCCCAAGACCGAGCACATCCTGCAGCGGGAACACTGCCATCACGGCAACGGATTGTGATGCCGCGCGGATCAGGTCCCAATGGATCTCTTTCCCGTCCGTGCCGACATATTTCTTCACGAATTCACGTTCACGCTCCGTGGCGGATTTGAACCAGCCGATGGTCGTGTCATTATCATGTGTGCCGGAGTAGACAACGGTGTTCGCAATATAATTGTGCGGAAGGAAATTGTTCTTCGTATCTGCAGCAAATGCAAATTGAAGGATGCGCATTCCCGGGAAATCATACCGGTCGCGGAGTTCCACAACATCCGGTGTGATCTCGCCGAGATCCTCTGCGATGATCGGCATCTTGCCGAGTTTCTTCTCGATAGCATCGAACAGTTTTGCTCCCGGACCTTTCACCCATCGTCCTTTCACCGCTGTTGCTTCGGTAGCAGGGATCTCCCAATATCCGGCGAAACCTCTGAAGTGATCGATCCGGACGATATCGACAAGTGCCAGCGTTGTTTTGATACGGTCGATGAACCAGGAATAATTCTCTTCGTGCATCGCTTTCCAGTCATACAGCGGATTGCCCCAGCGCTGACCGGTGACGGAGAAATAATCGGGCGGCACACCGGCAACGAATTTCGGTTTCCGGTCCTTGTCCAAATGGAACAGGTGCTGATTCGCCCAGACATCCGCACTCTGATATGCGATGAAGATCGGGATGTCGCCGACGATCTTCACTCCCCGCTCATTCGCATACTTCTTCAGCGCGAACCATTGACGGAAGAAACACCATTGAGTGAATTCCCAGAATTTGATCTCTGTCTCGAGCTCTTTGCGGATCGCTTTCATTGCAGCGGGGGTCCGCTTCACGAGTTCCGGTTCCCACGTGCTCCACTCTGCTCCATGATATTTTTGGATGAGGGACATGAAAAGGGAATAATCTTCCAGCCACACTTTCTGCTTTTTACAGAACGAATGAAAATCCTCCATCTCCGCTTTTGAATCCTTCGCAAAAAAATTTGCGGAAGCGGTACGGAGTTTACTCATACGGAACGATTTTACATCACCGTAATGCACTTTACTTTGATTGAATGTCGGATGTTCCTGCAATTCGTTCTTTGAAATCCATCCGCGATCCGAGAGCTCCTGAAGGTCGATCAGCATCGGCTCACCGGCAAATGCGGAAAGACACATGTACGGCGAGTCACCCATACCGACGGGACCGAGCGGCAGCATCTGCCACAATTTTTGTCCGGCTACGAGGAGCCAGTCCACAAAATGATATGAGGAAGCCCCTAAGTCACCGGAACCGTATGGTCCCGGCAGTGATGTCGGATGAAGTAAAATTCCTGAACTGCGTTCAAAATTCATAAGCGTTTTTATACATTATTTAAGGTTGATAGATTATCCGATACAAATTCACAACACGACATCGGATGAAAGCACTTCCAAACATCTCCGACAAAACGCATATATTGCGATCGGTGTTTGACAACAGAATGACAATTATTCTTCGTCGTCATTCACTTCATACCGGACCGTTTGCTTCGGCACGGTACCGGATGCAGCTTGTTTCAATTTCTTGATCTCCCCATCGGTGCAATAGCGCCACATGCCGCGCTGGAGCCCCTGCACATTCAAACCCGCATATTCCACTCGGTGCAGTCGGTCGATCTCATATCCGAACGATTCGAACATCCTACGGACCTGCCGGTTCTTTCCTTCGTGAATGTGAATGATGATCTCACGGCTCTTTGTGCCGGGGATGATCTCCAATTCTGCCGGTGCGGTCTTGCCGTCTTCGAGGAATACACCGTTCGCGAGTTTTTCCGCATGCGCGGTGTCGAGTCCTTTGTCGAGCGACACGTGATACGTCTTGATCACTTCACTCGAAGGATGCATCAGTTTGTTCGCAAGCATTCCGTCGTTGGTCAGCAGCAGCACACCGGTCGTCTGTCTGTCGAGTCTTCCGACAGGATAGATCCGTTCGCGTGAATTGACGAGATCGAGCACCGTCCTTCTGCCCTTTTCGTCGCTGGCAGTGGTGATGAAATCTTTCGGTTTGTTCAGAACGATGTAGACAAGTTTCTGCGCGAGTGTGTACGTTTGACCGTTCACTTTCACCACATCGCTCGTCGGATTCACTTTCGTTCCGAGTTCCTTTACCACAACACCGTTCATCTCCACTTCACCGTTGGCGATCATCTCCTCGGCGGCACGCCGCGAAGCGACTCCGACCATCGCGAGGAATCTGTTTAAGCGAAGAGTTTCCGGAAGAACGTTTTGACCTTGGTCTTCCATTTGCTCCATCCGGACTGGCCTTCCTCCGGTTGTTTTTCGTGGCCTTCCAGTTCCGCCCGGACGAACGCTTCTTGGTCCGTCATGTCCTGATCCGCCGGGACGAGTTGTTCGTCTCCGATCGATACTGCCGAATGATCCGCCGCGCCGTCCGTCGAAGTTGTCTGAAGATTTTCGTGTTGAAGATCCTGCACTGCCGAATCGAGTGCCGGGCTTTCCTGAGCGCTTATCGTCGAAGGTTCTTGGTCTTCGGTTGTCAGGCTTGCCCTGTCTGCGGTCTCCAAATCCTCCTGAACGACGGTCATCACTTCCGCTTGTTCGTTTTGGTCCGAAAGAACTTCCTCCGCTTCCGGTTCGTTTTCGTCCGAACGAACTTCCTCCCTCATACCGGTCAGATGACGCAGATCGATCTGCTGGCTTTCTTCCGAATCCACCGGGCTTTCCTGTTCTTCGGTCTCCGAAGGAGCCGGTCCGCTTATCACCGAACGATCCTGTTCGTTTGTCTCCGAAAGAACTTGTCCGCTTATCTCCGAATGATCCTGTTCGTTTGTCTCCGAAAGAACTTGTCCGTTTTCCGGGAGCGCCGCTTCTTCCGCCGGGACGGCTGTTGCCTCCGCCGCCGTTTCGTCTACCGCTGAATTGCTTTTTGATGATTCTACTCCTTCTTCAATTTTTTGTCCGTCTGCCGGTGGAATTTCTTTCTGTTTCGCTTCTTTACGGTTCTCTTCTTTGATCTCATCGGGCACCTTCATCTTCGCGCCGCGCTGAGGTTTATTCTTCGCCCCTTCATTGCCGTCCAGTTTCTTTTCCAGATCCTCTTTGAACTCGAGTTCCTGCTGTTCCGCGAGCAGCCGGCGGTCCACTTCAAGTTCCGTCTCATTAATGAGTTCACTGATCTCGCGCGGCTTCGGAAGATCCGTCAGGTCGTTCAATCCGAAATGTTCCAGGAATTTCTGCGTCGTACCGTACAGCAACGGACGTCCCGGTGTGTTCGCCCGTCCGGTAATATGGATGAGATCCTTCTCCAGCAGCGCGTTGATGATATAATCCACATTCACGCCGCGGATGAATTCCACTTCCCCTTTTGCGATCGGTTGTTTGTATGCGATGATCGCCAGAGTTTCAACAGCGGTCGGAGACAATCGTCTGCGCGCTTTTTCTTTCGCGAGTTTCCCGACCCAGGATGAGAAATTTTCCTGCGTTGCATAAGTGAATCCACCCGCAATTTCCATGATACGGAAACCGCTCCCCATGCGTCCATAACCGCGGTTCAGATCACCGACCGCTTTACGGATGATGTCGGCATTCACGGAGAAATGTTCAGCCGGAGGAAGGTCCTTGTTCACATCATCCATAATGGAACGGATGAAGCGGACGGTCATCGGTTCGTCGCTCGCGAAGATGAGCGCTTCAATGATGTTCTTCAATTCGGTCGAGACAACAAGCTCCTCTGCCGCCGGCGGCGGTGTCACGTCCGTTTTGATCTCTGGTTGTACGTCACTCATTCATTCTCTCTATGCGTGTTCGATCTAAACTAATATCGTTAAGAGCTCTGCCACTAAGACACAAAGACACGAAATCCCACAAATTGATTTTTTAGTGTTTCTTTGTGCCTTAGTGTCTTCGTGGCTAGTTTTTTAATATGTTGAATCCGGCGGGATGATCGCCGTCTCGTCACTCACTTTGACGATGGT
>CALROS020000109.1:0-6187 GCA_943369855.1 Chitinophaga pinensis
CGGTTGTTCGTATCGAACTTCCTGCGCGGTGAGCATGGAGAAGGAACAGAGAATAGCGAGTGTAACGAAAAAGATCGTCGGTGAATATGCTGCGAACGGTTTCCGGATGGGACCGGTTGAATGAGTATGGTACATACGTGCCTCCAAAATGACGAGATGAATAATTTTTCTGGTCTGTGTTCATTCGGACAATGGCGGGGAGTTCATTCCGAACTTCCCCGCTCCACTGTCTGATTCGATCTTGTTATGGCAGCGGTACGTTCACCGTTGCTGTCTGCAATGCAATCGTTCCTGCCGTGATCGCTCCGGCAAGGATCCTGCCGTTGACGATCGATCCGGTGACCGCTGTGACATCTCTGCCCGAGACGATCGTTCCGGTGAAGGTCGTGCCGACACCGATGGTCGCATCGTCCGTCGGGACCCAGAAGATATTCTTCGCCTGAGCGCCGCCCGTTACCGTCACATTTGCGCCGGTGGTAAGCGATGAACCGATCTGGAAAATCCATACTGCATCCGCATTGCCGCCGCCGTCAAGCACAAGGTCCGTCGAAACGAGCATCGTACTGCCGGAGGTGTATGTTCCCGGAGGAATTCCCAACGGATACAATGCACCAAGGTCCGCACCCGCACCGATCGTTGTTCCGACCGGTTTTCCTTTGGCAAAATTGTACGCCGCCAGAAGGTCCTGACGCGCTTTCGCGGAGATCAGGTCGTTGATGTGGACGGTTCCGTTCACAACACCGGGACCGGGACTTGCGGAGAAAGTGAATCCTGTAATAGAAGTGCCCGGATCGAGCGAGACATCACCGTTCACGATCGAATTACCCGTGTTCGTCACTGCTGATGTTGCCATGATGCCGAATGTGCCGACCGACAGAAGCGGTACTGCTCCCGGTGCCAGACCTGTTCCGGTCGTGAAGCGCCAGATGGTGGAATACGCACTCGTTCCGCCGCTGTTCTTCGCATTCACTCTCCAGTAGTACGTCGTATTCGTTTTCAGACCGACGACCGGTTCCTGAAGTGTGGTGAGCGTTGAATCATCAACAACGGGATTCACGAACGCTTGACTCGTATCCAGCTGCAGACGGTACGTTGTGGCACCGATCGATGCGAACCAGATAAGGGTCGGACTCAGTTTCACGTCGATGGAGACATCAGCAGGCGCGGAAAGGACCGGCGGAAGCGGAATGTTCGCAGCGGTCGTGAAGCTTCGCGTTGAATACGGACTCGTGCCTGCGACATTCTTTGCGTTCACACGCCAGAAGTACGTGGTGCCGGCATTCAATCCCGTGATCGGCTGCGATGTTCCCGTGATCGTGGAATCGTTGAAGACCGTTGTTGCGAATGTGTTCACGGTCGAGACCTGTACGCGGTATGTCGCTGCACCGATCGAAGCATTCCAGCTCAGATTCGGATTCACGGATTGATTCACGGCCAGATTGATCGGAGCGATCAGCACAGGCGCCAATGGTGCGGCACTGGTCGTAAAGCTCCAAACGGTCGAATACGGACTCGTTCCCGCAACATTCTTCGTGTTGACACGCCAGAAATATGTGGTGCCGACCGCTAATCCGGTGACGGACTGTGATGTGCTGGTGCGCGTAGAGTCATTATAGACCGTGGTGGCGAACGTATTCACCGTGGAGACCTGCAGCCGGTATGTTGCTGCGCCGGGGACAGAATTCCAGATGAGGATCGGTGCTGCGGATTGATTTACCGCAAGATCAAGCGGTGCAACAAGGATCGGCGCTGCCGGAACAACGATGGTCGTGAAGCTCCATATCGTTGAATAACTGCTCGTCCCCGCGGCATTCTTCGCATTCACTCTCCAGAAATATGTCGTGCCGACATTCAGTCCGGAAACCTGCTGCGATGTGCTCACGCGTGTCGAATCATCATAGATGGTCACGGCGAACGTGTTGCTCGTGGAAACCTGCAGACGGTACGTTGCAGCACCGGCGACGGAATTCCAGATGAGCGAAGGATTCACCGGCTGATTGATCAGTGCATCGGACGGTGCGAACAGCGTCGGTGCGGCCGGAAGGACGATCGTCGTAAAGCTTCGCACAACGGAATAGGAACTCGTTCCCGCTGCATTCTTTGCATTCACTCTCCAGAAATATGTCGTACCCACAGCGAGTCCGGAGACCTGCTGCGATGTGCCGACTCTGGTGGAGTCATTATAGAATGTTGTGGCAAATGTATTATCCGTTGAGACCTGCAGACGGTACGATGTTGCTCCCGTCACCGTATTCCATGTCATGATCGGATTGACCGGCTGATTGGTTGCTCCTGTCAACGGAGAGACCAAAACGGGAACTGTCGGAAGTGTGATCGTTGTGAAACTCCACACATCTGAATATGCGCTGGTTCCGCTTGCGCTCTTGGAGTTGACGCGCCAGAAATACGTTGTTCCGATCGTTAATGCTGAAAGGGACTGCGATGTTCCGGTGAGTGTTGAATCATCAAAAACGGTCGTTGCAAATGTATTCACGGTGGAAACCTGCAGACGGTATGTGACCGCACCTGCAACGTTGCTCCACACGAGTGTCGGATTCACGGCTTGCTGCACAGCGGCGTTGAGCGGTGCAATGAGTGTCGGCGTCCCTGCAGTGATCGTCGTGAAACTGCGCACTGAATAAGCGCTCGTTCCTGCGGCGTTCGTTGCATTCATGCGCCAGTAGTAGACCGTCCCTTCGGTGAGGTCGAGCACCGTTTTGGATGTGTTGACCATGCCTGCGGTATCAAAAACGATCGAAGTGAAATTCGAATTGGTCGATACCTGCAGACGATACGAAGCGGCGCCCGCGGAAGCGTTCCAGCGGAACACCGGACTCGTTGCGATATTGATCGCAAGGTCTGCCGGAGCGATCAGCACCGGTGCAGCAGGAACGGCGATTGTCGTGAAACTCCAGACGGATGAATATGCGCTGGTTCCGCCGGCGATCTTGGAATTGACGCGCCAGTAATAGGTCGTCCCGACGGTCAGGCCGGAAACGATCTTCGATGTGCTGACGAGTGTGGAGTCATTATAGACCGTAGTGAGGAAACCGGGATCCAGCGACACCTGAAGGTGATAACTGTTGGCACCGGAAATTCCGCTCCAGATCATTGTGGGACTGATCGATTGATTCACCGCACCGTCAACGGGAGACAGCAGGACCGGCGTTCCCGCCGTGACCGTGGTGAAACTCCATGTAGATGAATATGCGCTGGTTCCGCCGGCGATCTTGGAATTGACACGCCAATAATAGATTGTACCGGCAGTCAGTCCGGAGACCGTCTGCGATGTATTCGTGATGGATGAGTCGTCAAAAACGGTCGTCGTAAATCCGCTGTTGGTGGAGACCTGCAGATGATACGACGATGCTCCTGCAACGGTATTCCATGTGAATGTCAGGCTTGTCGGCTGATTCACCGCTCCGTCTGCGGGCGTGAGTTGGATCGGCGTACCGGCTGCGATCGTGGAGAAACTCCACGTATAATTGGACGCAAGTGCTGTTCCGGATAGGTCCCTCACTCCGGTCGTCAATACGCAGGTATAGATCAGGTTCGGAGCAAGTCCGTTCGGTGCGACAAAGACCGCTGTCGTATCGGTATACGAAACTGTTCCCGCGATCGCGGTCGCTCCCTGATTCATTTTGAATGTCAGGGTATTGATCGTTCTCGCATCCATCGGTGTGCTGAATGTTGCGGTAATGATCTTCACCGCTGCGATCTTTGCGGACTTGTCGGACCGCGAGGACTTTACCGTCCGGACGGGACGGACATTCTTATTCAACGATTCATTCGTCCCGCCGTTCACCGGCGATGTTCGAATGACGGTCGGCGACAGACACACCGTTACAATGCCGGTCACTTCTTCCCTGCACCCTCCTGCTATCGAAGCTGTCAGCAGCACTGCCGCCGCTGCGATCAGGAGCGGTCTCGAAATATTCCTGACGGCGGATGCGAATGAATGGAATATGTTCATTGGCTGAACGTTGCGTCTGCTCTGTTTCGTTGATGTATTCATGGATCCCTCGGTCGATATGGTACGTTTTGAATTGATCGTTTGCTGTTAACAATTTTCTGGTCATGTTCATGGATGAATGCTGGATGATTATTTCTTCGTCGGTCTCTTTTTGGCGGCTGGCTTCTTTGCCGCGACGGTCTTCGTTTTCTTTTTGGTCTGTGATTTCTTTTTTTTCAATTTCAAAAGGTCCGTATTCGAACGCTTCAATTGCTCGATGATCTTCTTGAATTGATCGATCTGGTGCTTCGCTTCTTCTTTGGCTATCCCGTATTTCTCCTGGATCATGCCGACAAGCTGTTCGTGTTTACCGGAAATAGCTGCAAGATCGTCGTTCATTAGCTTTCCCCAATGCTGAACCGCTTTGCCTCTGCGTTGCTTCCATTGTCCTTCAAGCCTGTCCCAATTCATAATGCACGTCCTTTCAAAAGCTGAATGTCGGATAAATGTTTCGGATGCCGTAATGATCATGGACGATCCTCACCGAACCGTGCATAAGTATATCACCGCTGAGCGCAGGAAAGAATAGACCGAAAGGATGGAAAAAGAGTTAATCCTTTTGAATGCAGTGTTTTATGATGGAAAATTGTCGGCAGAAAAATACATGACGCGGAACAAAAGAAGAAATTATCGTACGGAGAGATACCTGCAGTGAAGATGAGATGGAAGATTATTTTTGTGTGAACGAACGGATGTGCGAGTGATGAGATGATGCGGATGCAGTTGTTGGAGAAGGAATACGAACCGCCGAAGTGTTACGAGCCGTCCCTGGCATGTTTTGCGATCTGAAGTCTGCTGTGCAGTGCCAGTTTTTCGAGGATGTTGTGAACATGGCTCTTTACGGTGAACGTGGCGATATGGAGCCGGTCGGATATCTGTTTGTTGCTTAAGCCGTCAACGATCAGTGCGATGATCTCTTTTTCGCGTTCGGTCATGCGGATGGCGGCTTTCAGATTTCGTTTGCCGCGCGACATCGCATGTTCTGTCACCTGAAAGAAGAGTGATCCGGTCATCGATGTCGGCAGGACCGTTTCACCAAGTGAGACTGCCCGTATGGTTTTTACCACTTCATCTACCGTGGCATCCTTCAGAATGAATCCTTCCGCGCCGGCCTGCACAAATTCCAAAATATCCGCCTGCGTGGATCCGAGACCCATTCCGATGATCTTGATCGCGGGCATCTCTTTCTTTACAGCCGTCACAATTTCAAGACTGTCCCTGCTGTCCAGTCCAAAATCGATCAATAAAACCTGTGCTTTTACAGATTTGGCCTTCAACAGAGTATTTTCCCTGCCGTCGGATACACCGGCAACAACGATATCCCCGTGACCATTGATCATCGCCGTGATCCCGTCGCGGAGGATTCGATTATCTTCTATCAATAAAATTCGGATCTTGGCCATAAGTGGATGGGTTATTGTGGCTGTTCCGTGGCCGAATATCAGAGCGGAGAGTGTCTTGGTACTGCAATACCGTATTGTGCTGTCGGTATATGATCAGGGGAAGTAGTAGATCATTTTTGGTGATCAAAAATGACGTTGTTGCACCTCTTCAATGTAGGCAATTGCACTCAATAGAGCAAAAGATTCTTTCGGTTCTGTTGCTCCCGCTGGAAAAAATACAAAACGCTCCGAAAGGAGCGTCTTTGTATTGCCATAAGAAACCGCTGAGGAACGAATGAAAATGATACAGAAAACGTACCGGATTATTTTAACAGCACCATTTTCTTTACGGACGTAAATGAACCGGAACAAAGACGGTAGAAGTATATCCCCGCTGCATACCGTGACGCATCGAACCGCACGGAATGCACTCCGGCTGACTGAATGCCGGTGACAAGCGTTTCCATCTCCCGCCCTGTCATATCAATGACGGTCAGCTTCACATCTGCCGCCGCCGGCAGTGAATAGGATATGCTCGTCGACGGATTGAACGGATTCGGTGAATTCTGTGACACTACGATCGACAATGGAGCATTCGATCCATTCACTTCAACGGCTGCGGAATATTGCGAACCTCCGTCACGGTCGATCTGTTTCAACCGGTATGAGAATGTTCCGCCGATATTGCTCTTATCCATGAATGAATACTCTTTCGGTGTATTCGTATTTCCATTCCCGTGAACAAATCCCAGAGTGTTCCACACTTCATGGGTGAATTGCCCATTTTCAATTG
>CALROS020000110.1:0-6160 GCA_943369855.1 Chitinophaga pinensis
TCAGGAAACGATCGAATCCTTGGGAGCGTCCAATCCGGACACACGGCTGAAACTCGACCTTGCCGGCCGTGATCCGGATGACGGCATGACGGACATTGCTTACAACAAAGGATATTTCTTCCTCCGGTTGTGCGAAGAGACATTCGGCCGCGAACAGTGGGACCAGTTCCTTACAAAATATTTCAATGATAATGCCTTCACCACAATGACGACGGAACAATTCCTGAAACATCTGGACGCACGGTTCGGTGTGCTGTCGAAGAAGGATGTTGCGGCAAAGATCAAAGCCAATGATTGGATCTACACTGCCGGACTGCCCGACAATTGTCCGAAACCTCAGTCAACGGAATTTGAGAAGGTCAAAGCACAGGTCTCCTCGTTCATGAACGGCACCCCGGCATCCAAACTCGTCACCGAAGGCTGGACGACCCATCACTGGCTCTATTTCCTCCGCAACATTCCCGATTCCATCCGGCTGGAGAAAGTGATCGAGATGGATTATGCATTCAACTTCACCCGCTCCGGGAATTCCGAGATCCTCTGCGAATGGTTCCAGCGCTGCATCAAAGCGGACTATGAGACGGCATTCGGACCGATGCGCGGCTATTTGATGAATGTCGGACGGCGGAAACTGGTGAAGCCGATCTACACCGCACTGGCAAAGACCGAAAAAGGAAAAGCCTGGGCGAAACAGGTATACGAAAAGGCCCGTCCCGGATATCATTCCGTTACGTATAACACCATCGACGGCATCCTGAAGTAATCATCTCATCAGATGTGGTCCGCCGATGAGGCGGACTGCATCGTTGTCAATTGGCCTATGGTTCTCAAATATGTTTCTCTGATCCTCCTCCTTCTCTTCGCTTCCTGCACCTCTCAGCCGAAACCTGCTGCATCCGCGGCACCGGCTTCTTCTTCGGCAGAGAATAAATGGGCAGACCGTACGTACCGAATTCAGCAGCAATTCTATTCGGTCTATACTCCCGCATGGGAAGGAGCGAACGGCGCCATCGGTGATGCATATCTGTTCCGCGCTACGAACGATTCCGCGATCCTCCGCCGGTATCTCTATCAGTTCGATCTGAAGCAGATCAACAACGGCACCTGGGTGGACGACCGCGCGTGGGCATGTCTTGCAGAACTCTACTGGTGGGAATTTTCGGGAAGGAATCATCCGGAGTGGTTGGCAGACGCCGCTGCACGGTATCGTGAAGCACGGATTGAAGGCCGGCTTTCCAACGTCGAGGGGTTTTGGACGTGGTATAATTATCCTCCCAACACTCAAGTGAATGATCAGATCATCACCAACAGCAATATGAATCAGATGGTGAGCGTGGCGTGCGGACTCTTCCGTGCGACCGGCGACCGGCGATATCTTGATGATGCACTGAAAGCGTGGAACGGAGATTCCCAATCTCCGGGGATCGAGAAGACCTTCTATCGCGGGAACGGCCGTTGGAGCGGAAAGGACGGCCGTGCTGCGTTCGGTAAACAGCTGCCGTGGGAATCGGCAAGTTATCTTTCCGTACTCGCAGCATTGTATCGTGCCACCAACGATGCGAGATACAGGACCATCGCCGTTGCTTCGGCGAAGCATATCCTCGATCCGGGAACGGGATGGATCGATTCAACGGATTGTTATCAAATAAGAATGGACGGCAACGGTGCATTCGTCCATTTTTTACTGGATGCGTATGAGATCGCACCGGATGAGCTCGCAATGATCCCGCCGATCATCGAACGGATGCTGGAGCATGTGTGGACGAACAACCATGGAAAAGCAACGGTGCAGCTGCACCGGGAATATGATCACGCGATCCGTAACGGCTGGAATCCCCACGGCGGTGAGGATGGATATGGAGTGGATGAGATCGGAACGAAACACGCTCAGTCACAGGCACTGCGCGCGTTCGGTGTTTTTACCTATTTCAACAATCGCTCGCAAAAACGCTAAGACATAAATATTTATGTAGGGATGGACGGAAATCCGTCCCGCAGAGAATTATCGCATTCAACAGGGAAATAATGTAGGGATGGACGGAAATCCGTCCCGCGGAGAATTATCGCATTCAACGGGAAATAATGTAGGGACGGACGGAAGTCCGTCCCGCAGAGAGTTGCCATAATAACAGAGAGACAGAGAACTGTCCATCCCCCTGTTTTAAATGATATGTGCGATCGTTTGCGCGATCAGATGATTCAGATACACCAACGGAAGATAGATCACCAGTCCCATCCCGATACTCCTCACGATCAATTTTTCAGAAATAATTCCGCTCGTTCGAATCCGATAGAACAGAAAGATGGAGAACGGAATATTGAAGATCACTGCCGTCACCGTCCCCGGATTATACATCCCTAAAAAGATCCACCCAACAGCATGCGGTATGAGTGCATTCCAAAGAATGATCGCTTGAAGCGTAAGCAATGTCAGTATACCGTTCCTGCGAAGTTTCCCGCGTAGACAGAACCAGGTGACGATAGCCGGAACGACAGTAACAAGGCTCAGTGAAATATATAATTGACGCGAAGAGAATTGAAGATGCGACATGAACGGAACCTGCTGCTTCACTAGTCCCTCATAGAGAACCATCCAATCAGGCATTGTCAACGCCTCTTCCATATTGTGGATGGTCAGAACGATCGGAATGTACCAAAGAATCCTTTTGATCCCGTTTTCGTTATGGTTTATGATCTCATTCATTCGTCACCTGCTAAAAAAGAGAAGTCCTGCTGTCGGCAGGACTCCCTTCGAACTGAACATTTTCCGGATGTTATTTCAACAGCATCATCTTCGATGCTTTCACAGAACCGCCGAATTCCAATCGGGAGAAATAGAGACCGCTCACAAGCGCGGATCCGTCGAATTTCAGCCGGTAGACAACTCCGCCAACAACGGCATTATTGAACAGCTGTGCCACTTCCTGTCCAAGAACAGAGAAGACACGCAGACGGAGATCACCGTCCGCCGGCGCCGAGAATTCTATAGTCGTGTATGGATTGAACGGATTCGGATAATTCCGAAGGAGCAGAAAATGTTGAGGAACATTCTCCTCATTCCCGACCCCGGCTGCTCCCGATGTTTTGATGGAAACGGTCGTATCATTCATCGCAATGCTGTTGATGCTCTTCACATTCTTCAGTTGAATGGAATAATTTGTCCCGGCCGCCAGATTCGATTTTTCCACCAGGATCTTGGAATAATCATTGTTCACGCCGAACGTCACTTTCGTTGCCGTCCCTGCGACGCCGAAATCGATGTTCGCAGTGTTGAGCACTGTTGTGGAATCCAGCACGCGGGAGAAGTCGATGAGCAGCGTCGTCGCATTCATCTGTTTCACCGAAACCACTGAAGGACTCATCGTGGGAAACCACAATTCCGCCGCAAACTCAGGATGATCGATGAACGGATTACGGTTCTTCTGAATGGCATAGATCGCCGCGTTGCGGTTGATCTCTTTCGTGCTTACGGTATCTCGGACCGTCCATGAATACAGCATGCTTGCATACCACGGAAGAATGTCCGATTTGTTGGTTCCGGGACTCGAAGCCCATCCGCCGTCCTCACCGAAATACCGCACGGACATATACATGGCCGAACGGGCGACATCACCTTTGTACTCATTGATCGGTTCGAAGACCGTTCCGCTGTATCCGGGTGAAACGCTTGTTCCAAGTTTGCTTCCGTTGAGTGAGGTCCAGCTGACCGAACCGACATCGCCGTACGGATAATTGCTCCGGCGGTTGTTCACATAACCGTCCGTCGGATACATATGGAACAGATCCGACCGCGCAGGATTCGTTGCACCAAGCCAGCTGTCGCACCACGAATGCTCTCGGTTGTAGCAGTTGTTCTCTCCGCTGTAGCTGCCGCATTTTTTCACATTGTGGGAATACTCATATGGAGGTGTTCCGCCGGGAATATCGGAATACATATCCCACACTTTCCCGTTCGGTTTGGAATCGGTCGAAATGAACGCCGTATACAGTCCGTCGTAACTCACTACGGAATGTCCTTTGATGATATTGTGCAGCGCCGTCCTCAGCGCCTGTCCGTACAATCGGAATGCTGCGCCGTAATAATCGGAGGACGGAGGAGGTGCCACGGTTGAATATGTTCCGTTCAGCGCAACGGATTGAGCCGTTACTCCTGTGCTGGTAAGCGTGATGTTCCCGGAGTGTGAACCTTGGGCTGAAGGATTATACCGCACATAGATCGTCGTTGTCGCTACTGCACCGCCGCTCTGCGTAAGCGTTATCGGCGATGTGCTCCATGTGGAATTATTCTGCGATAACTCGAATTGTGCAGGAGGAGTGATGATGATATTATCCGTCAATGCTGTTCCGCTCACCGTAAAGTTCTGCGACGGCGAAGGGACGCTGTTGATCTGTCCATACGAGAGAGAAAGTGCTGAAACAACGATATTCGTGGTCGTGGTATCATCAACTCCCCCGCCGGTGGAATCAGATCGAAGAGAGATATCATCCAGCCGGCATGCCTGCGCACCCGTCTTGAGGAACTTTAATTTTAATCCATCGATCTGCGCAGCTGCTGGCAGCGCTACATCGGTCACCAGATACCATCCGGCAGCACTGGATGTTGTCGGAAGTCCGGTCACCGGTACGGTCTGATAGGAGGCACCGTCCCAGAACTGCACGGCAAAGGTCGCGAACGCCGTTCCGGATCCACCCTCTTTTCGCACCGCAAAATTAAGTTTCAACGCGGTGTACGCAGCGGCGTTGATCCCTTCGATCGCGAATCCACGTTCATCGTTCGGCACACCGGCACCGGCTGCTGTCGTAAAATAGATATTCCCCGCACCGGTGGCGCCGGCATATCCTGTGGATGAACTTGTCGAACGGACGTCACCGGGATTCGCTGCTCCGCCTGCGGTCATCGTTAAACTGTCATTGTCGAATCCATTCGCGGCTTCATAAGCGGAAATGGTCGTTGTCCCGCTCGGTGATCCGAGCGATTCGGTGAAGATGGTGGTCTGCGCTGCGGCAAAAGAGGAAAGCAGGAGAACAAGAGCAAGGAGTTTTTTCATTGAACGGTAATTTGTTGTTGGCTGAAATGATGAATTACTTTTGTGAATTTTTGTGTCTCGTGTTTTTTTGCCGAAGTCATCCCTTTGGGAGTGGCAACGCTTTTATTTTCGAACGTGAGAAAGTAATATATCACAATTTCTATTTATTGCTAATGCATCGACGTCACGTGAATAAAAGTTAATCCGCTTTCATTTCCCATCCTGTCCACCGCTGAGACTGCCGTCGAAGTGAGCATCTCGATCGATTCTACTGCGGTCTTCTCGCCGGATTGGATCGGTCCTGACTTCAGCATTTTCCGCTGCAATGGCAGAACGATCCGGTTCGATGGTGAATTCACGATCATATATTCCCATTTCGATCCGTACTGATAATAGACAACGGACCGGAAGATGTCCGGGTCAAGTTTTTCATTCCAGATGATTATGATAGAATCATTCTCCACTGTTGTTTTTACGACCGGCGATTCCGGACTCGCATCGTCAAGCCATGACGATGTCGGGACGATCGCGGGACGTCTGTACGGACCGCTCTTCAGCACACTGTTCACAGCACTGCTGTCCTTCATGAACGATTTCATACTGAAATGGACCTCTCCCGGTCCTTCCGGAACGAATCCCCGCGTGATCATGATCTGATTGAAGATCTCATCCGCCGTCTTCTCCTCTTTCGGCTTGTTGATGATCATTCCCGGCCAGAGGTTCCGTTTCATTGTGTTCTCTTTCGCCCACCATCCCAGCAGAACAGGGAAACTCTGCGGGATCTGATTCACCGGCCAGTATAACTGCGGCGTCCAGTAATCCACCCAGCCGTTGTTCAGCCACAGTTTCGCATCCGCATACAGCATATTGTATTGATCATATCCGGTGATGGACGGAGGATTCTTCGGACGCCAGATGCCGAATGGACTCAATCCGAATTTTACATACCTCTTTTCTGATTTGATTCCTTTATACACTCTCTCAATGAATGCATTCACGTGCGACCGCCGCCAATCCTCTCTGCTCACTGCCGAATCATTTGCTCGTGCAGCATTCCATTGCTCATCATCCGGGAATTTTCCATCATTATACGGATAGAAATAATCATCAAAATGGATCCCGTCAACATCATA
>CALROS020000111.1:0-6119 GCA_943369855.1 Chitinophaga pinensis
AAAAGATCATCCAGTATTTGACCAATGTCGATCTGAAGAGCGGCGTGGAGAATCTTTCTGAGAACCTGCTGCGCTGCTACCGAACACTAGTGGAGAACAAGATCCTGCAGGAACAGGAACTCACCATTGTTGATGCGTGGATACAGGACCTGCAATAATCCGTTCTTAAAAAAATGGATTCCCGACAGGAACATTCGGGAATGACATTACGCTCACGCAACACAATAAATTACGTTTTGTAAAATAAAAAAGGGGAAGCATTTTGCTTCCCCTTTTTGTTGTTTATATACCTTTAATTTAAAAGACAGCCACTTCTTCGTACAGTCCGAAATGCTCGACCAATGAATTGCACATTTCGCCGACGGTGACATAATTTCGAGATGCCTGGAGCAGATGCGGCATCAGATTGGAACCGTCAGCGGCCGCCTGTTTCAGATCGTTCAATGTTTGTTCGACTGCGGACTGATTCCTGCTCTGTTTCAGTTCTGCAAGACGCTTTTTCTGCTTGATCTCAACATCCGGCGAGATGGCAAGGATCGGGATATCGATCTTCTCGTCCTCTTCGATGTATTGATTCACACCGACGATGATCTTGTCCTTCGTATCCAGTTCACGCTGATACCGGTAGGCGGCTTCGGCGATCTCGCGCTGGAAGAATCCCTGTTCAATTGCAGGAATTACTCCTCCGAGCATTTCGATCTTCTCAAAATACCGTTCAGCCCCCTCTTCCATTTTTGTGGTCAACGCTTCAACAAAGTAGCTGCCGCCCAATGGATCGACCATATTGGTAACTCCGGTCTCGTCCGCAATGATCTGCTGTGTCCTCAAAGCGATTTTCACTGCTTTATCGGAGGGCAAAGCCAGTGTTTCATCCATCGAATTGGTGTGAAGTGACTGAGTCCCGCCTAAAACACCTGCCAACGCCTGAATTGCCGTACGGACGATGTTATTCTCGGGCTGCTGAGCAGTGAGAGTGCATCCGGCTGTTTGAGTGTGGAACCGAAGGGTCCACGATTTTGGATTCTTCGCTCCATATTTATAGCGCATCCTCTTTGCATAGATCCGTCGTGCAGCTCTGAATTTTGCGATCTCTTCGAAGAAGTCCAGATGCGAATTGAAGAAATAGGAGATGCGCGGAGCGAATTCATCCACATCCAATCCTGCCGCGATACCCGCTTCGATGTACGCAAAACCATCAGCCAACGTGAAAGCAAGTTCCTGGACAGAGGTTGAACCTGCCTCCCGTATGTGATAGCCAGATACAGAGATAGGATTGAATTGCGGAAGCTCTTTCGAACAATATTGGAACATATCCGTAATGATCCTCATCGACGGCTGCGGCGGATAGATCCATTCCTTCTGCGCGATATATTCTTTGAGGATATCGTTTTGGATGGTCCCTCTCAATACGTTGGACTTGAGTCCCTGTTTTTCCCCCACCGCAATATACATCGCAAGGATCATTGCTGCGGGAGCATTGATGGTCATGGATGTGGTCACTTTTTCGAGAGGAATCCCGTTGAACAGGATCTCCATATCCGCCAAAGAACTGACCGATACACCACAGATCCCCACTTCCCCTTCGGAAAGAGGATCATCCGCATCCCGTCCCATCAATGTGGGAAGATCGAACGCTGTGGAAAGTCCTGTCTGGCCGTGTTCAAGAAGGTATTTGAAGCGCTGGTTCGTGTCCTCAGGAGTTCCGAATCCCGCGAACTGCCGCATCGTCCACAATTTACCGCGGTATCCGGTGTTATGGATCCCCCGTGTATACGGGAATTCGCCGGGATAACCGATATCCGATAGATAATTGATCTCTTTCACATCTTCAGGTGTGTAGAGCAGCTCCACCGGTTCACCGCTGACCGTGGTGAATCTTACGTTTCTGACCTTGGAAGCAGCGGCGGAAGCTTTGAATTTTTCCGTCGCAGCCTTCGATGCCTGCGGGTCATTGAATGTCGCCATTGATGATTCTCCGATATGTTTGATCGTGATAGAACTGTCCATCCGAATTGTGATCGGCCTTGGTCAGATCATGAATTAGCCGGCATTATGAACGGTAACGACCGCATCTCCGACGATCATCTCTTTGAATTTCGGTTGAAATTCCAAAAAATGCTTCGTGGCATTATGCAGATCGATCGATGCCTGGTCCTTCCATTCTTCGTAGAAGAAGAACCGGTTCTCTTCGTTCAGATCGTGATAAAAGCTGTAATGGATACATCCTGCTTCGGCACGGGAAGATTTGATCATACTTGTGCCGAGAGCAATTAGATCGGACCTGCGTTCAGGTCTTGCAACACAGTGTACGGTTATAATTTTCATGTTACGTCCTGAAGAAACGGCGGTCGAGTTCCGCCAGTGATAATTTTATAAGGACCGGCCGTCCATGAGGACAGACGTACGGCATTGACGTGGCAAATAACTGATCGATGAGCGACCGCATTTCTGTTTCCGAGAGTCGCTCCCCTGCTTTGATCGCAGCTTTACAGGAAAATGACTTTGCGATGTTATCCCGGGCTTCGAGCTTTACACGAAGCTGATTGTTCTTGAACTCATCAAGGATCTCCTGCAGGATGTTCGCTTCCGTCCCTGCCTTCACTTCGGGCGGAACACCTTCAAGCACGATGGTATTCTTTCCGAACGGTTTCGATTCGAACCCGATCGTGTTCAGGAACGGGAGCAGATCCATCGTCAGCGAATAATCGCCGGACGGCAGCTGCACTGTCTGCGGGAACAGGAGCTGCTGCGATGACGGAACGGCGTTGTTCATGCGTGTCAATGCGCGCTCATACAGGATCCGTTCGTGAGCAACATGCTGATCGATGATCATCAGTCCGGAACGGATCTGCGTGAGGATATATTTATTATGCAGCTGCCATATCCCTTTCCCTTCGTGAGCTTCACTCTCCCGTGTTCCGTGCTGAAACTGTGTTGCTGTGTCTTCGGGTGCTTTGAGCTCAGCCGATGGTGTCTTCGCAAAGATCTGATCGAGTTTCGAATTCAGATCGAACGGGATCTCTTCATTCTCCGGGGATTGTTTCGGGAATGTCGCATTGAAATCGAACGGCGGTGCTGTTGCTCCGGGAATATTTGAATAGAACCGCGGGATGGCTGCATGACGCAGTCCGGAGAAATCCCCGGGATCCCTCTGGAACTCGACCGTCGGCGTGATATCGCTGCCGCCGAGCGCTTTGCGGATGACGGAAATGACGATGCGGTAGATACTCTGTTCGTCCGCGAATTTCACTTCCATCTTGGACGGATGCACATTCACATCCACCTTGTGCGGATCGAGTTCAATGAAGAGAAGAAAGAACGGGAAATTCCCTTTCTCCACCAGATGTTCATATCCTGAAAAGACGGCGTGATTGATCGAACGGCTGATGATGAAACGGTTATTCAAAAAGATATACTGATCGACCTTGGACTTCCGTGCAAAATCCGGTTTGCCGATGAATCCCGATATGGTCAGAAGTTCCGTCGCCTCACTCACCGGGATCAGCGTCGCAAAGTGACGGTCACCGAACAGTGTCTTCAACCGGTCCTCAAGTTTCTGCGAAGGGAGCGCAAGGATCGTATCATCGTCGCTGACGAATTCCAATGCGATCTCCGGTTTCGAAAGTGCAAGACGCTGAATGGTATCGTAGATATGTTTGAACTCGGTATTATTCGATTTCAGGAACTGACGGCGGGCAGGAGTGTTGTAAAAAAGATTCTTCACACTGATCGTCGTACCGCGCTGATGAGCGGTCTTGGAGCGTTCTTTGATCTCGCTCCCTTCGATACGCAATAACGATCCGACGGTATCCTCTTCTCTTCGAGTCTTCAGTTCGACTTGAGCAACAGCGGCGATGGAAGCAAGCGCTTCACCGCGGAATCCGAGCGTGCGGATATTCTCCAGATCCTCGTACGAAGAGATCTTGCTCGTGGCATGCCGGTAGAACGATTTCTCTGCATCCTCTTCGGTCATCCCTTTACCGTTATCGATCAGTTGGATGAGTGTCTTCCCTGCATTCTTGATGGTAATGGAAATGGATGTCGCACCAGCATCGATGGCATTCTCAAGGAGTTCCTTCACCACGGATTCGGGACGTTGAACGACCTCGCCGGCGGCGATCTTGTTCGCGAGATGGTCGGGTAATATGTTGATGATGCTTGTACTCACTGGATCAGTGTCACTCCAAGTCCGGGTCTGTTGTTCAATGTCAATTCGCCTTTGATATTTCTTACTCCATCGAATGGATCGTTGGATATCAGAACGTTGCCGTCTAGATCAGCGTAATCCAACAACGGTGCAAGGTGCGCTCCGGCGGAGATACCGACCGCTGTCTCGATCATGCATCCCATCATGATCTTCAGGTTCAATGCTTGGGCTGTGTGGATCATCCGCATCGCTTCGCGGAGTCCGGTACATTTCATCAGTTTGATGTTAATGCCGTCGAATGCGTGTGCAAGTTTCGGCACTTCACTCAATCGCAGGACGCTCTCATCCGCGATCATCGGCAGCGGTGAACGGTCATGAAGCCATCGCAGGTCGTCAAATTGTTCGGACGGCATCGGCTGTTCAACGAACTCCACATTCTGGTCCTTCAGCCATTTGATCTTCTCCAGCGCGACCTGTTTGTCCTTCCACCCTTCATTCGCGTCAACATACAGGACCTTGTCGGTGATCTTGCGGATGGTCGTGATCATCTCTTCATCATTATCCAATCCTACCTTCACTTTGAGGATCGGATATTCTTCCGCTTCACGGACCTTCTGTTCAACGACCTCTTTTGAATCGATCGCAATGGTAAAGGAGCATTTCGCCGTCTTTGCAGGATTCAATCCCCACAATTGATAGAGCGGAATGCCAAGCTTCTTTCCAACCCAATCGTGCAGTGCAAGATCCACAGCACATTTTGCGGACGTGTTCCCGGGCTCAACGGAGTCGACGTAGGACAGGATCTCCTCCAGCATCATCGGAGAATCGAACCGTGTCAGATCGAGTTTCCGGAAGAATGCGTCGATCGTCTCAAGACTTTCGCCGTACCGTTTCGTCGGCGACGCTTCTCCGTATGCTACAATGCCGTCTTGCTCCAGTTCCAAAATAATGACAGGAGCGATATCGCGGGCACTGCGCGAGATACGGAATGTGTGTTTTAATTTAAGATCGTATTGTTTCCAGGAGAGTTTCATATTATTTTCCTACCACTAAGACACGAAGAGCACTAAGAAATTTATATACCTATTCGATCGGCAGTTTAGAAAATTCATCTGTTACCATTGGAATAAGCTGCTGGACAATATTACTGCAATTGAAATTAAAGAGTAATCCCTTCGGTTTTCCAGTTAATTTTAGATACGATAATAATTGTGCTTGATATAACGGTATCATTTGTTCAACAGCTTTTACTTCAACTATAATGGTGTCATTGATAAGAAGGTCTAAACGTAATCCATGAACCAATTTTTTTTGTCTGTAATATATCGGAACGGATACTTCGGTTGTAACAGATAAGCCTTGTGCAGTTAACTCTTCTATGAAACATTCTTTGTAAACAGACTCTAACAATCCCGGACCGATCTGTTTATGAACCTCAATTGCACAACCAACAATTTTATATGCCAAATCATTGATGATTTTTTGAGTCAAAGCCATTTTAAATTCTTTGTGTTCCTTTGTGTACTTAGCGTCTTAGTGGTTCTCTTGGTGGTCTTCTTAGTGTTCTTCTTTCTCAAATAATGCTTCAACGAATTTTTCGGCATCGAACGGCTGCAGATCGTCGATCTTCTCGCCGACGCCGATGAAGCGAACGGGCACTTTCAGCGCATTGCTTACGGCAAAGATCACTCCGCCTTTTGCTGTCCCATCCAGTTTCGTGATAACGAGTCCTGTCAAACCGACCGCTTCGTTGAATAATTTTGCCTGTTGTATCGCATTCTGTCCGGTGGTTGCATCTAACACAAGGAGCACTTCATGCGGAGCTTCCGCGCTCACTTTCGTGATGACGCGTTTGATCTTCTTCAGTTCTTCCATCAGATTCGTCTTTGTATGCAGACGTCCTGCCGTGTCGATGATAACGACATCGGCATTTCTGGACTGGGCAGCTTTCACTGTATCGAACGCAACGGAT
>CALROS020000112.1:0-6079 GCA_943369855.1 Chitinophaga pinensis
CGATCTTCTCGAACTTTGCACCGATCATCGCCGCCACTTCCCTGTCCGAATGCGGTTTCAGTATCCGCAGGAAACGGAGGAGCGGTTTCCACATCAGGTAGATGCCGATGACCGTGGAGAGGGTCATGTGTGTATAGACAAGAATGGTGCGGGTGTGCGCGCTGAATTCCGCAATGGATTCGATGAAGACGAACAGCGTGCCGAGCAGACCGATCACGGAGAAGGTCTTCATCCCCGCGGCGAAGAGTTCCTGACGGTACATTGCATCGCGCGTCTTATCGATGCGCGCTTTGATCAGGCTGATGATATGTTTGGTTTGGTCGGTCAAGATTCTGTTACGAGTATTACAAAGTCCCGTGGATGAATCCACGGGAGAGGGTGTCCATTTCACGGGGATGAATCCCCGTGTTACTGGGTCAGGCTCCAGACAACGATGTTGGTGCCGAACCGAAGAGCTTCTTCCCGCTTTTCGGGCGGATCTTTGTGCACATCGGCATCCGCCCAGGCATCGCTAGGATTCGATTCATATGTATAATAGACAACGAGTCTTCCTTTATAGAGAATGCCGAATCCCTGCGGCGGTTTATTGTCGTGCTCGTGGGATTTCGGAACGCCGTTCGGGAATTTATATAAACAGGAATAGAGTCCGTAATTGAACGGAAGCTCCACAAAATCGAGTTCAGGAAATACTTTCTTCATCTCACGGCGGACCGGTTTGTCGATACCGTAATCATCATCAATATAGAGGAAACCGCCGCTCTCCAGATACCGCCGAAGCCGTTTCACTTCATAGTCCGAGAAGTTCACATTCCCGTGGCCAGTCATAAAGATAAAGGGATATGCGGTGAAATTGTCATTAGAAATCTCTACAAATTCATATTTCGGATCGGTATCGATGCCGGCATTTTGTTTGATGAATTTGAGCAGATTCACTTCAGAGGAGGGGTCATTGTACCAGTCGCCTCCGCCGGAATATTTCAGGCGGGCGATACGGAATTGGGAATCGATGCGTTTGCTCTGCGAATGAGCAGAATTGCTCACAAAGACACAAAGAAACAATGCTATATAATAGAAGAAGTGGCGCGAAAAACGGACCATAATACCAATAAGATAGAAAAATGGGGCCGGAAAGACAATTCAAACTTGCATACCGGCCTGTTTTACGACCATCCAGGTTTTAACAACCCGGATGGTCTTTCAATACTTGACAAGCAGCGCGATAATTATATCTTATATAGAGAGATGGACATACATCATACATATCATCTGCAATACACGATCGGTTCTTCCCGGCGGAGCATGGTTCGACCCGTCCATGCATATATCGCATTCAACGCAGCCGAAGTACCGACAACGATCGCCCTTTCCCCGCGTCCGCTGCGGACCATATAACTTGTACACCCGCCTGTGAGCGCAGGTAAACGCTCAATTTCACAACATTAAAACTAAATAATTGATCTATCGGACAAACATTTGGCGAAGCCATCACTTTGTGACTTGTTTGTCCTCTTATTCATTTCATTGGACAAGCAGAAATGCTTGTCCTACAATTGGGTTTTATTATGAACACACACGATTACATCACACTCGAAGACCAATACGGTGCACACAACTATCATCCTTTGGATGTTGTCATTACAAAAGCGGAAGGGGTCTGGGTAACGGACGTTGAGGGAAAACGGTATCTTGATTGTCTCGCTGCCTATTCGGCGGTGAATCAGGGACATTGTCATCCGAAGATCTATCAGGCATTCGTCGAACAGGCGAAGAACGTGACGCTGACGAGCCGCGCATTCCGGAATGACAAACTCGCTCTTCTCTATAAAAAACTGCACGACCTGACCGGATACGAAATGTCGCTGCCGATGAATTCCGGCGCTGAAGCGGTGGAGACCGCCGTGAAAGCAGCGCGCAAATGGGGATACACGGTGAAAGGGATCCCTGACGGACAGGCGGAGATCATCTGCGCATCGAATAATTTTCATGGACGAACGACGACCATCGTCTCCTTCTCCACCGAAGATTCCTACAGGGAGAATTTCGGTCCGTTCACACCAGGATTCAGAATTGTGGAATTCGGAAACATTGAAAGTTTACGAACGGCTATCAACAAGAATACCGCTGCATTTCTTGTCGAACCGATACAAGGTGAAGCGGGCATCATCATTCCACCCGAAGGATATCTGCGCGAGGCGGCGAAGCTCTGCAAAGAAAACAATGTGCTGCTCATTGTTGATGAGATCCAATCCGGACTCGGGCGTAGCGGAAAACTCTTTGCTCACGAATACGAAGGGGTCCGTCCCGACGCCGTGATCATCGGAAAGGCGCTGAGCGGCGGATTCTATCCTGTCTCCGCGGTGCTCTCCACAAAAGAAGTGCTCGGCGTATTCAAACCGGGCGAACACGGTTCCACGTTCGGGGGGAATCCACTCGCAGCGGCAGTAGCCGTCGCTGCCCTTGATGTGCTCGTGAATGAGAAGCTGATCGAGCGGTCGTTTGAGCTGGGGAAATATTTCAAAGAACGGTTGGAATCCATCAACAGCAGTATCATCAAATCCGTCCGCGGTCGAGGATTGTGGATCGGTCTCGAATTGACAACAGCAGCGCGTCCCTACTGCGAAGCGCTGATGAAGGAAGGGATCCTCTGCAAAGAGACGCACAATACGGTCATCCGCTTTGCGCCACCGCTGGTCATTACGAAGGAAGAGATCGACTGGGCGGTGGAACGGATTGCCAAGGTGTTGGCAAAATAGAACACGGATCAGACGGATACGGCGGATCAACACGGATAAAACGACAAAAAAAGAAAACCCGCGTGATGAGCGCGGGTTTTTATTTTATCATATTGACCGATACTTGTCCCTCATTTTTTAAGGAATCTATTTTCCACTTATTTCCTTCCCAATACAACACCGACCTCACAAGCGATCGTGTATATGCATCGTTGACCGGCTGCTTCAGTTTCCCTTGGTTGAATAACGTGCTGTAATAGAAAAGTGTCTGCGAATCGAATTTTACATCCTTCACCGTCATCGTAGAATCGTAGAAATATTCCAGAGCGATCCTGGAGTTCTCAAACACCGCATCGGTGAGCACACGGAGATCCTTTTCGGTCGGAAATGCACTTGTTTTTGCGATGAGGTTTGCAGCTACATTCTCGATGATCTCGGGATTGGGATACCGGATGATCATGTGTTCCGAATTCGAGGATGGAAATCCGAATCCGTTCGTTGCAGAGCATTCAGTATTGCCGGTTATTTTTTCGGGATCGAGAATGATCGTTACGGCAAATGAACGCTTCGACTCATCCTCCGTGTCGTTGATACCGCTGAGTATCAGTTCTTTTTTCCGTCATGATCAGCATCGAAGAACACCATGCTGTTCAACTGACCATAATGCCAATAGGTGCCAAGCAGTACACCGTCGTTTCCGTACCGAGCAATGACCGATGGTGACCGTCCGTTGGTATAACTGATGAAGAGGTTCTTCTTTTCCTGATCGGCGACCATTACGGACGGATAGAATTCGCTGTTGTATCTTAATGTACCGAAACGGATATCGCGGAACGGGATCGAAAGATCCCCGGCTGTTTCTCCGTCCGCTTTGAATACCTTTGCCCGGCCGCGAAGATCGGCATCGTTGATCACCGGCGGTATAATGATCACTTCATTCACGCCGTTGTGATCGAGATCGAATTCCATCACCTTCAATGCAAAATATGAACCTTCCATATTTTTCATATCGTTCACATCAGCATTGAGTCTCAGATTCCACACTTTGTTGTCTGACCGGTCATATATTTCAACAGAATTATCCTGCGCATTAAATTGGTGATATGCAGGAGCTCCCTTTGACGAATGATTAATCGCTGAAAATGAAAGATAGCCGAACAACAGGACAACGGCACCGAAGAATGACGAAGCCGCCGGTTTCCGGCGGACGAACCGGATCATCCGTACTGGGAGCGACTGCGAAACGTATGCTTGCGGGATCGGCCGGTTGCGGATCTGCGCTTCCATCACGAGAGCGTTCGATTCCGCTCCCGGGGCATCCAACAGTCTGGTCGTGGCTTCGGCTGACTGATAGAATTCCTGCATTTCGCGGACCATATCACGGCAGCTGAAACATTCAGAACAATGCTGTTCTATCGCCGATCGCTGATCGGCGACATCAGGACTGCTGCGGGCGTACAGTTCTAAAATATGTTCGGGGAAATGATTCATGCAATATTATACAACAATATACCGATCGTTTGTTCCTTTAAATATCCTCTCAACGAATTTGCGGCGCAGAAAATATCATAACAGCTCTTTTAACTGCTCTTTCACCGCTTTTTTAGCGAGTTTTACCATGTATTCAAAGTGGACCCGGTGCCGTGAACGGTATTCGTCATATGTAAGGTCCTTCATGAACTGCTGCAGATACTGATCGTAACTTCTCTCGCTTCCGTCGCTCTGCACATAAGTGTCCAGGATCATCTGTTCGATCGCGCTGTAATACTGTTTGAATTCCTCGTGGGAGAATTTTCCCGAAAGGACATAGCGCTTGGCAAGGTCCCGCTGAATGCTCTGCAGGGTCTTCACCACGATCGATTGAATATCCTGTCCAAGCATCGCCCCATCACTGCTGAAAATATCATCCAGCGGAACTTTATGGAATGCAGAGGCGCGCTTCAGCAGCAGAGTGCAGTCGAAGAGAGAGATCATCCGCCGGTAATCAGATTGTGCGATAATGATATTTTTTAATTTTTCGAGGAAGATCCCCGAAGAATCTCCGTTCCGGAAGAGACCGGTCAACTCCCCTTCAAGTTCATCCAACGGAAATTCCGGAAGATGTCCGTTCAATTGATCGTCGCCGGAAAAATGGATGAACACGATCCCAAAACGCTCAGTGATAATAATATCGGGAGTTCTCTCCAACGCATTTTTGATATTGCGGAGGATCTTGCTGAAGACCGGATCGTTCTCGCGGTACAGACGGAAGATACCGTCATTGAGTTTGGTGAAGACGAGCGACCGGAAATAGATCATCAGCGAATCGTTCGATGTATTCTTCGGGTCCCTCTCACCGGAAAAATAATGCTGCAGTTCGATGAACGAGCCGTCGGAGTCCCTCTCGAAGATCTCGGCAATGCAGTCGAACGCGATGGACTCTACGCTCAGCGGAAACGATTGAAGGTGCAGCTTTCCGGATCCGATCAGTTGTTTCAGGCGGATGACAGCAAAGTGATGAGCGATGCGGACCAGTTCGTTGATCTGCACATTCGATGCCGTACCGTTCAGGATCAACGGAAGCAGTTGTTCAATATTTTTGGGATGTATAGGCAACAGATATCAGGAGGTGGGAAAAAGTAAATAATGGTGCGGGCAGAAGCAAGGTCTAAAAAGGCAAGAAATGAAGTTGGCGTTTTAGGCCTTTAAAAATAGAACACGCCCGCCTGAACGACATAGTCGGGCAGGGATGACACGGATCGGACGGGTTTACACGGATTGAAGAAAAGGAAAAAAGAAACCCGCGTGATGAGCGCGGGTTCTTATTTATCGTTCAGCCAGGTGATAATTTCCGGATCGCTCGGTTCATCGAAAATGCGGACGTTCACTCCGCTGATCAACGCAAGATTCTCGCCGAATTTCAATCCACGATGCTCATGATCCGAGACAGTATCAACAACGGCAATGCGCATTCCGATGGAATTTGCTTTCACATAATTCTTTTTGACAAGATCGAACATCTCTATTGAGTCCAAACTCATTCCCTGGAGACGACTCTCGATCAGGACATTGCTGCAGCGGTAAAAAACACAAGCGGAAAAGATCTCATTGAAACAGGCATTTGCATTGACAAGTGATTTTTCACCTGTTATCACTGCATGCAGATAATGATCCTTCTGTTCAATGTCGACCGAGCAATTCATGAATGAGATATCGTGCATAGTTGAGCAGGCTCATCGCCTTTTTAGAACCGGATGTGTTACATAAAGCACTATTCCTCTTTATCCTTACATCCATCGGAGCGTGCAGAAATATTTCCGCGCAGGGGAGAGATACCGGCCGCCAATGGATGTAAAACAGAGAGAGTT
>CALROS020000113.1:0-6012 GCA_943369855.1 Chitinophaga pinensis
TTTGATGAGACCGTGCCACTCCTGATCCGTTCCGGGAAGGAAACCGGGAACATCCTCAAATGTGATGAGCGGGATGTTGAATGCATCACAGAAACGGATGAACCGCGCTGCTTTAACGGATGCTTCAATATCAAGAACACCGGCGAGAACGGAGGGCTGATTCGCTACGATGCCGACGGATCGTCCGTCCAAACGCGCGAAACCTACGATAATATTCTGCGCATATTCCTGATGCACTTCCATGAAATCGCCGTGATCGACAACTGAATGGAGCACTTCCTTCATATCATACGGTTTGCTGGAGGAATCGGGAATGATGGAATTCAATACTGCATCTTTTCTGTCAGCAGGATCGTCACAAAGAATCCTCGGAACATCATCTGCATTGTTCTGAGGAATAAAAGAGAGCAGCCGCTTGATATGGTCGATGCATTCGATCTCGCTCTCACATGCGAAATGCGCTACACCGCTCTTCGATGCATGGGTCACCGCACCGCCGAGATCCTCACTGGAGACCTCCTCATGGGTAACGGTCTTGACAACGTTCGGACCGGTAACGAACATATAACTGGTGTTCTTCACCATCATCACAAAATCGGTGATCGCAGGAGAGTAGACTGCTCCCCCTGCACAGGGTCCCATGATCGCGGAGATCTGCGGAATCACGCCTGAAGCCATTGTGTTGCGCAGAAAGATATCGGCATATCCTCCGAGCGAAACGACACCTTCCTGGATCCGTGCACCGCCGGAGTCATTCAATCCGATGACGGGTATGCCGACCTTCATTGCCATATCCAGGATCTTACAGATCTTTTCGGCATGCGCCTCAGAAAGAGATCCGCCGAAGACGGTAAAATCCTGGCTGTAGACGAATACTTCCCTGCCGTTGATCTTCCCATGACCGGTCACAACACCGTCGCCGAGGAATTTTTGTTTCTCGAGTCCGAAAGCCGAAGAACGGTGAGTGACGAGCATTCCGATCTCCTCGAATGTACCATCATCGATCAGAAGGTCGATACGTTCTCTTGCGGTCAGCTTCCCTTTTTTATGCTGATCGGCTATGCGAGCTTCACCGCCGCCGAGAAGAGCTTCTTCTTTTTTCAGACGCAGCTGTTCCAGTTTATCCATACAGGTTCCGTTCAATAGAAGATATACATGATCGCAAATAGAGCAGATATTATAGTGATGAAGAAAATAGTCAAATATGAGACGGACAACAGTGATAATTTGGAAATTGTCTTCGAACGATTCTGAGCATAGACCCTTCTCATCCCGAAATACAGATGGACGGGAATAACCAAATAGAGAATTCCCGCAATACTGCTGATGGTCGCATTGCCGGTGAATTCCAAAAGGTCAATGATCAGCAGAATAAAGAAG
The DNA here is from genome assembly GCA_943369855.1 of Chitinophaga pinensis. Classification (GTDB taxonomy): domain Bacteria; phylum Bacteroidota; class Ignavibacteria; order UBA10030; family UBA8401; genus UBA8401. The sequence continues at coordinate 1,381 of CALROS020000113.1, forward strand.
ACCACGGAGTGAAAAAAAAATGAGAACACGAGATGTTTAATATAGAGATGACGCTTCCGCACATACAGGAGTTTCAGTAGAAGAGCGAATACCGGCAGCAGCAGGAAGATGATCTTCGGACGATATTCCTTGAACTTCTCGACCAAGAGAGACGGATTGGACCGCATTCGGTTCAATGCATTACTTATGGATCTTCCGAATATATCGGTAGTATCGGACGGATCCTGAAGGGAGATATTAACAATATCATTCTTCTTTGTTCCGTTCAATCGCAGAGTATCCTTGATCACTGAAGGACTCAGATCACCCGTTTTCTTGGTGTTGATGTTGATGAAGTTGCTTTTTGTATCGGAGAGCGAACCGGCAAGGAAGAAAACAAAACTGATGAAGAAATACAACTTGAACGGTGAGAGAAATTGCTTCCTCTTTCCGGAAAGATATTCCAAGGTGAGGAATCCGGGGCGCATGAATAACGGTCGGATCGTCTTGAACAACCGTTCATCGAATGCAGGAATGATCTCGACGAGTTCGGAGGCCAATTCCTTCACGGGAATATGTACATCCTTATCTTTCTGTCCGCATTGGGAACAGTACGGTCCTGATAATTCACTTCCGCAGTTGCGGCAATATCGTAGTTCGGTATCCATCGGCGATTGGCATCAATTTAGAAGTTCTCCGCATCAGTTGCACGGAAAAACTCCTTGGTCGTAACTGCTCGGCAACAAAAACCGTCATTTCCGATATTAAAATCGTATATTTCAAGGACATGACAGCAGAAATCAACCGATGACCACACAATCCTTTTCTTCCGCAACGCTCAAAGAATATTTCAACGAATTCGACTTCCCTTCGCTCCTGCAATTCGATTTTTCCCATTTCAAGAATGACCTTATCGGCGGACTCACATCAGCCGTTGTGGCGCTTCCCCTTGCACTCGGATTTGGACTCCTCTCATACAACGGGAATCCTCAAGGTGCTGTGGCCGGACTGTACGGTGCGATCTTTACCGGAATACTGGCTTCATTCTTCGGCGGGACAAAACAGCAGATCACCGGTCCTACCGGCGGTATGACGGTTGTCCTGACCGACGTCTACATCCATTATGGCGGGATCGAAGCTCTGCTGGCAGCATGCATCATAGCCGGAATCTTTCAGATGGGGTACGGCATCCTCAAACTCGGGAAGTATGTTTCATTAGTCCCGTATCCTGTCATCGTCGGATTCACCAACGGCATCGCCATGCTGATCTTCATGCAGCAGTTCAAAACGTTCAACACGGCGCCGGTGATCGCTCTGATCACTATGCTCACCATTTATTTCATCCCGAAGATCAACAAGAATCTTCCAAAGTCACTGATCGGACTGCTCGTCGGTTCACTCACGGCATATTTCCTTTCATCGCTGAACATATTGCACTGGCAGTTCGATGCTGCGGCACAGACATTCACGTTCCGTGATGTTATCGCGACCATCGGGAATATTCCATCAACGTTCCAAGTGCCGCACCTACCGTACATCTCCGCTGAGACATGGCAGAAAGTTCTTCCGGCAGGATTCACGATTTCGATGCTCGGAGCGATCGAAACACTGCTCGCATCTGTTGTCGCTGATAATGCGACCAATACACGTCACAACAGTAATAAAGAACTCGTCGGTCAGGGGATCGCGAATTTTACCGCACCATTCTTCGGCGGTGTTGCAGGGACCGGCGCTATCGTCCGCACGATGGTGAATATCAAAGCCGGTGCAAAGACGAAACTTTCCGGCATCATTCACGGAATGGTCCTGATCGTGGTAATGCTTTTCCTCGGAGGACTGGCTGCGCATATTCCTCTTGCCGCACTAGCCGGTGTGCTGATGATGACAGCGATCGGCATGTTCGAGATTGAACCGATCAGACTCATTCCCCGTTCACCGCTTCCCGATTCTATCGTGATGCTCACGACCATCGCCATTACCGTGTTGGTCGATCTTATCACCGCGGTCGAGGTAGGAATGGTGATGGCCGCATTCCTGTTCGTCCACCGTATGAGCGAACTTGGAATGGTCAGCGGCAGTACGATGGACGGCGGTTCGACCCTGAAACTGGATGAGGCGACCAGGAAGGAACTGGATCAGCACAAGATCGTCATTTATGATATTGAAGGTGCATTGTTCTTCGGTGCTGCCCGTTCTTTCGTTGACAATCTGGAGAAGAATTTCGGAGTGAATGTCGTGATCCTGGATATCGAGAATGTTCCCGTGATCGACACCACCGGTGCTGTTGCTCTTGAGAATATCGTTCATAGACTCTATGCGGACAAAAAACGGTTGCTCATTGTAGGCATCCGCCCGGCGGTGAGACAAGTGCTGTATAACCTCGGCGTTACGCAGAAGATCGGCATCGGAAATTTCATCCCGACACTGGACGAAGCAGTGAAGTATTCATTGGACATCGTGAATGACCGTGTGGCGCATGAACATCTGGCATCATTCATCCCCGAGAAGCTCATTCTGTTGGATGTTGCAGCTCAATCAAAAGAAGAATTGTTCATGACGCTGATCGCACAGGCGGCAAAGACTGGACTCGTCAAGAATAAATCCGAATTCCTCCAATCCGTGGTGGAACGGGAACTGCAGATGCCGACGAATATCGGCAGAGGCGTTGCTGTCCCGCATGGAAGGGTTCCAAGTGAGAAAGAGAACATCGTTGTGATCTTTGCGCGGCTCCGCAATGAGATCTTGTATAACACAGAGAGCGGAGAAAAAGTGAAGTTCATCTTCCTGGTATCGACAGGGACGAATGAGAAACAATATCTTGATGCATTACGGATGATCGCAACGAATATCAAGAATGATTCGATCTACGACAGGTTATTAACAGCGAAGGACGGCTCTGAAGTGCATCATATCTTTTCGGAGATCAAGATAAGCAATCGCTGAGGAACAGCATCCGGTTATTTTAAAATATTAACGGCACTAAACTACTGAGAGAAATCATGTAATTTAGTGCCGTTATTTATTTTTACGAGAAGCTATTGATCCTCTATCGAAAACCGTAGCTAATTTTATTAATACCTACAAACGAGAGGATGCCGATACTGGATTCAAGAATTCTCCGGAATAAAAAAAAAGAATTACTTCGATAGTTGTATATTTTATGGTACAGAAATGATCATGCAATTTCATCGATCACTGCACCGCCGACAAGATCGTCCCCTTCATAGAATACAACTGACTGTCCTGGTGTGATGGCACGTTTCGGTTGATCGAATTCTATCCTCACGCTGCCTTCCCCATCACCGCTCCCGTCCAATTGTGTGACCAGTGCTGTCTCATCGGTATCCTTATAGCGTATCTTGACCGTCAATGATCTCCCGTCCCGAAGGTGATCGTATTTAATGAGATTCAATTTTGATGCGGTCAGACGACGGTGAAGCAATTCATTCTCATATCCGACATTGATCGTGTTGTTCTTATAATCGATCGACGTAACATACAACGGTTCAGGATGTGCGATCCCCAATCCTTTGCGTTGACCGACCGTATAGAACGGGAAACCTGTATGCTCCCCCATTTTTTCGCCGTTCAGCAGAATCTCGCCGCCGGCGACCTTGTTCTCAAGCTGTGGGAGTTTATGTTTCAGGAAGCGTTCATAATTATTGTCGGTGATGAAACAGATCTCAAAACTTTCACCTTTCGCCGCGGTCCGCAATCCGTATTTCACCGCCAATGCACGAACTTCCTCTTTTGTATATCCGGCCAACGGGAACAGCGTATGATCGAGCGACTCCTGTGTGACATTCCACAGCATGTAGGACTGGTCCTTCTTTTCATCCTTCCCGCGAGAAATGACATAACGTCCTGTTTGTTCATCTTTTCTCAGTTTCGCATAATGCCCCATCGCCACATAGTCCGCCCCGAGTTGTTTTCCTTTTCGGAGGAGCTCTTCCCATTTGATCTTTCTGTTGCAGATAACGCAGGGATTGGGAGTCCGACCGTGCATATATTCATCGATGAAATTATCGATCACTTCCTTCCCGAATACCTCCGAAAAGTCCATCACGTAATGCGGAAAACCGAGTTTTGCCGCGATCAATCGGGCATCATTGATACCATCCAATGAACAGCAGCTCTTATCTCCTTCGATCGTTCCGCCGACATCATCATAATTGAATGTTTTGATGGTCACTCCGATCACATCATACCCCTGCTCTACCAATAATGCAGCGCAGACGGATGAATCGACACCGCCGGACATTCCTAAGACAACTGTTTTATTCTTTTTCTGAGAATCCATACTCTAATGTACGATTTTTCCGCTACATCCGGAAATCAAGCTGAAGTGCCAATTGACCGTCCGAATTTCCGAAGATCGAATCATCACCGCTGCCCATTGAAGTGACATGAAGTTTTTTAGTTATCGAACACTTGAATGAACATACCATATCGGAGAATAGTTCGTACCCGAAAACGAAATACCAACGGATCCCGTGTCCGTAGAGCGGCGGATTGGAGGAATTTCCGGAAACATCTGATTCGAATTGATAGAGCCGTGATTCGTAGGAAGGAGAATCGAACAGGATCAGTCTGGAACGTAAACGGATTCCGTTCTTGGTATACCGGTATGCCACGTCAGTGAAGATCAGCAGA
>CALROS020000114.1:0-5994 GCA_943369855.1 Chitinophaga pinensis
GTCCGGGATACTGGTCCTGCGGGATATGTGGAAGGAAGCTTTTGGCATCGATATACACTGCATGTCCCCCTGGCGGAAGAAGGATCGGGATCCCCAACTCGGTCATTTTATTCCCGAGATACTCCACGGAACGAAGACGGTACGTAAGATAGTGCTCATCCAATACTTCATCCAATCCTTGTGCGATCGCTTCAAGGTCACGTCCTGCAAGTCCTCCATACGTCGGGAATCCTTCGGTGACGATCAGAAGATTCCGGGCCGCAAGCGCCAGCGTATCGTCATTGATGGCGAGAAAACCTCCCATGTTCACGATAGCATCTTTTTTCGCGCTCATCGTAACGCCGTCCGCGTACGAGAACATCTCCTGTGCGATCTCTTTCGGAGATTTGTTCTCATATCCTTTCTCGCGCAGTTTAATGAAGAATGCGTTCTCGGCAAAACGGCATGCATCAAGGAATAACGGTATGCCGTATTTCTTGAGCACAGATTTCGTTTCGCGGATATTCTGCATGGATACAGGCTGTCCTCCGCCGGAATTATTCGTGACGGTGATGAAACAGACAGGGATATTCTGAGGACCCGTCTTGATGATGAATTGTTCGAGGGCAGGAATGTCCATATTCCCTTTAAAAGGTGCGATCAGCCCCGGCTGTTTCCCTTCCGCCGTCTGAAAATCCACTGCAACGGCTCCGCTGAATTCAACATTTGCGCGGGTGGTATCGAAGTGCGTATTGTTCGGGATATACTTCCCTTTTCCTCCGATGATGGAAAAGAGGATCTTTTCCGCAGCGCGTCCCTGATGTGTCGGAATGATATTCTTCATACCCGTGATCTCGCGGACCTTGCTCTCGAACCGGAAGAAACTTCGTGCTCCGGCGTAGGACTCATCCCCTTCCATCATGCCCGCCCACTGTTTCGCACTCATCGCTGCGGTGCCGCTGTCCGTCAGAAGATCGATGAGCACATCGTCTGCACGCAGCAGGAACGGATTATAATGGGCTTCATGAAGGAGTTGTGTTCGTTCCTCCACCGTTGTGAAGCGTATCGGTTCTACGGATTTGATCTTGAATGGTTCAATGATAGTTTTCATAAGTACATAATGGTCGTTGAGTTACTCTTCGTTGTATGTTAACAACGAAAAAATGTCATAACCGGGAAGCTTTTTCCGCGGTTGTAAAAATGCGAGTTCGATGATGAATGAAAGTCCTACGATCTCGCCTCCAAGTTCTTTCACAAGTGAACATGCGGCATTCATGGTCCCGCCGGTCGCCAAGACATCATCGTGGATCAGGACACGTTCACCGTTAGCGACGGCATCCTTATGGATCTCGATGGCATCAGTGCCGTACTCCAATTGATATTCCTGACGGAATGACGGTGCCGGGAGTTTACCGGGTTTTCTGACGGGAACGAATCCGGCATTGAGCTGATATGCCAATGCCGCCCCAAGGATAAAACCGCGTGATTCGATCCCGATCACTTTGGTGATCCCTTTGCCGCGGTAATGATCAGTCATAGAGTCTACGCAATACCGGAATGCATCCCGGTCTTTCAGGACAGTTGTGATGTCTTTGAACATGATCCCCTTTTTGGGGAAATCGGGAACGGTGCGTAAGATCGCATTGAGATCCATGGGAATTCCTTTCTGAATGGCGTAAAAAAATATAGATAATAGCAAGAAGAAGCAATTTAAAATAAAAATCCCCGAACAGAGTCCGGGGATTTGCCTTCTAGATATAATTCCAGTCCTGTTACAGACCAACAATCATATCAGAATATTTCGGAACAGGCCAGAGATCCGCTGCAACGATCTCCTCTAATCCGTCGACAACGGCACGCACGGCTTCTGTCTGTTTACGGACAAGAAGATATGCATTCCCTTTTTTCTTGATATCATCCACTTTGCGGGCGGAAGCAAGTGATTTTTCGAGTCCTGCCACTTCAGCGTGTAACGCAGTGACGTGCTGCGAGAGATCCTTCACCACTCCGGTGACCGTTTTCACTCCTTTATCGCCTTTGCCGAGGGTGTTCTTGAGTCCGGAAACGGTCTCAGCAAGTTCAGCGATGTATGTTGTGCCGGCGGAGAAGTAGAGTGTTGTTGCCATGCTCTTCGCTACCTGTGCTTCGATCTCCACCTGTTTGATATAGTTCTCGATATCAATGTGATAGATCGCTTCGATCTCGCGTTCGTTGTATACCTTATACGCGGTGAAGAGATGTTCCGCTTCTTTTGTGAGATAGGACGCGAGAGCTTCCGGCGATGTCTTCATATTCGGCAGACCGCGTTTAGCTGCTTCCTTATGCCATGCTTCAGAATAACCGTCGCCGCTGAAAAGCACTTTCTTGGATTCGGTAACAGCTTTACGGAGGACCTCAACGACTGCAATATTGAAATCCTTTCCTCCTGCCACCAGTTTCTCGATCGCAATTCTCAGATCATCCAATGACTCTGCCATCGCTGTATTGAGGACGGTGATCGGTGTGGAGGGAGATTGACTTGAACCGACGGCGCGGAATTCGAATTTATTTCCGGTGAATGCGAACGGAGAAGTTCTGTTCCGGTCCGTATTATCTTTCGGGATCTCGGGGATCTTATCGATGCCGATATTGATCCATGCCTGATCGGAATCCGTCGTGACCTTCCCTTTTTCAAGGTCCTCTAAAACGCGTGTGAGCAGGTCACCAAGGAATACAGAGATGATCGCCGGAGGAGCTTCATTCGCACCAAGTCGGTGATCGTTATGCGCCGTGGCGATGGATGCACGGAGAAGTTTCGAATGCTTGTACACTGCTTTGATGGTCGCGACCAGGAAGAGCAGGAACTGAAGATTGGACTGAGGAGTCTTTCCGGGATTCAGAAGATTCTCTCCTTTGTCCGTACCAAGAGCCCAGTTACAATGCTTTCCGCTGCCGTTCACATTGGCGAACGGTTTTTCATGGAGCAATACCGCCAGGTTATGACGCTGTGCGATACGGTCCATCAGATCCATCAGGATCTGGTTATGATCCACTGCGACGTTCACATCCTCATAGATCGGAGCGGCTTCGAACTGATTCGGAGCAACTTCATTATGACGTGTCTTCAGCGGAATACCGAGTTTATAACATTCTTGTTCGATCTCCGTCATGAATGCGAATGCACGTTCCGGAATATTTCCGAAATACTGATCCTCGAGCTGCTGATGCTTTGCGGGAGTCTTGCCGAACAATGTACGGCCGGTCTGTTTCAGATCGGGACGAAGATTATAATTCTCACGGTCGATCAGGAAGTATTCCTGTTCAACGCCGAGTGTCGAGAAGACTTTCGTTGCGGGACTCTTGAAATGCTTCAGAACGCGTAGTGCTGACTGGTTCAATGCTTCAATGGAACGGAGGAGCGGTGCTTTTTTATCCAGGGTCTCTCCCGTATAGGAGATGAAAACCGTCGGGATGCACAGTGTATTTCCGTGTGGGTATTCCATAATGAACACCGGGCTGGTCGGGTCCCAAATGGTATAACCGCGTGCTTCAAATGTCGCACGGATACCGCCGGACGGGAAGGATGATGCGTCCGGTTCTCCCTGGATGAGCTGTTTTCCGGTGAATGCTTCGATGATCTTTCCCGCATCGTTATAATCGATGAAGGAATCGTGCTTTTCTGCCGTAAAACCGGTCAACGGCTGGAACCAATGTGTGTAATGTGTGCAGCCTTTTGCAATGGCCCAATCTTTCATTGCGATCGCAACGATGTTCGCTGTGTCACGGTCCAGTTTTTCACTTTTATTGATGACATTCACGATCTTTTCATAGGCATTTTTCGGGAGCATTTGCTGCATCTTGGTCAGGTCGAAGATGTTCTCACCAAAATATGTCGAAACAAGTTTTGCGGTTTTACTCATATTGTCCCTTTATTTTGTTTTATTGATTTTGAGTTTATACGTTTCTTTCATCGTTGTAAGCACGATGCTGGTGGTCGTGTTGATCACACCGGACCATGCCTGTATCTTTGACAATAATTTTTCCAATGTGGAGGTATTCTCCGTGCGGATCTTGATCAAATGAGTACCGGTTCCGGTAACGGAATGGATCTCCAGCACTTCATCCGTTGTCTTCGCGTGTTCAATGAATGATCCATAATGTTTCGATGAATCAACGGTAACGGTGATGAAGGCAGTGATATCCTTCCCTACTTTTTTTGGATCGACGTAGGCAGTATATCCCGTTATGATGCCGTTCTCTTCAAGTTTCTTTAATCGTTCACTAACGGAAGGAATGCTCAGATCGACCGCCTGAGCAAGGTCATTACGGCGTGTTCTGCCGTTCTTTTGCAGGATATCAATAATTGTGATATCGATATCGTCCAATTGATGCAAAGAATTCACGGTTTTACCTTATTCTTTTAGGTTAAAGATTAATTATGCTTAAAATATAAGGTTAGGAAGAGAAAATGTCAAATACTATTTAAAATAAAAAATCCGGCCTGCGCGGCCGGACCTTTCGGAACCTGGATAGTTGTGAGTTATTTCTTCAGGATATTATCCTTTTGAAATTTGACCATGCCTTCATAGATGGTCGCATGAACGTTGAAATCATCGTCCATCACTACGAGGTCTGCATCTTTACCGACAGCGAGGATCCCTTTTTGATGCTCTAGTCCTAATACCTTTGCACCGTTCAATGAAGCCATTCTGACGGCATCGGTGATCGGAACTCCGACAAGGCGTACCATATTGCGGATGGCTTCCTCCATGGTGAGTGTGCTTCCGGCGAGTGTGCTGCCGTTCTCCAGATATGCTCGTTTATCCTTCACGATGATCTTCTGGTCCATAAAATGATAATCACCGTCCGGCATTCCGCATGCTCTGATGGCATCGGTCACGAGGATGATCCCGCCGCTCCCTTTGATGTTGTGGAGCAGTTTCATCACGATCGGATCGACATGGATGCCGTCGGCGATCAGTTCCACTTTCAATTCATTCCGCAGCAGTGCTGCGACCATGATACCCGGTTCGCGGTGATGGAACGGACGCATTGCATTGAACATATGCGTTACGTGTGCAGCTCCGTTATCGATCGCTTTTTCAATGTCATCATACAGAGCCAATGTATGACCGATCGACGGAACAACACCCTGGCTAGCAGCGGCGCGAATGACATCGATATTTCCCGGAAGCTCGGGAGCGATGGTCATAAGTTTAATTGATCCTCGTGCGGATGAATTCAGATCGTTCCACATATCGACATTGGGTTCCCACAGATATTCGATCTTGTGCGCCCCTTTGATCAGCGGATTGATGAACGGCCCTTCCATATGGATCCCCCAGATATTGGAATCCTTATGCTGTTCCGAATAGGTCGCAATGCGGTTCACATCCTTCTTCAGAAGATCGATCCGTTTGCTGAAGAGTGAAGCAAGCATGCCGGTCGTTCCGTGCGAGAAGAAGAAATCCGAAATGGTCTTGATGGATTCATCACTGTCGTCAGCGAATCCCTTCCCTCCGCCGCCGTGGACAAGCAGGTCGATAAAACCGGGAGTCACGGTCATTCCATGGAGATCATGGACCGGAACATCCGGTCCGATCACGACATCCGAAGTTCTTCCCATGTTCGCAATCTGTTTCCCCTTGATGACGATGGCTCCATTATCGACTATTCTGAACGGCGTGATGATCTTGACATTCTTTAATGCGTAGGTCATAGTAGTTATTGTATAAAGGATTGAAGTTGAGTGAAATTCGTTTCGATATTGTGATCGCCGAAGACAGCATTTCCCGCCACCAGATATTGAGCACCGGCATCCGTTACACGTTTGATCGTCGTGACATCGATGCCGCCGTCCACTTCAATGACCGTTGACAAACTCCGGGCGGAGATCATTGCAGATAACCGTGTGATCTTATCAATACTGGATTCAATGAACTTTTGTCCTCCGAATCCGGGATTCACCGACATGACCAAGATCAGGTCAGCATACGGCAGGATCTCTTCGATCGCGGATAATGGAGTTGCCGGATT
>CALROS020000115.1:0-5975 GCA_943369855.1 Chitinophaga pinensis
AGCGTTTCAAATTAACAATCTCGTTGAGGATCTCATCACTGGTGGTGATGACACGGGCGTTGGATTGGAAACCGCGCTGAGCGACGATCATCTTCGTGAACTCTTCGGGAAGGTCCACGTTCGATTGTTCAAGAGCGCCTGATGCGATGCTTGAGCGGGATGAACCGCCTGCTTCGATGATCACCGGAATACCGGAGTTCGCTGAGACGTCGAAGAGACCGTCGCCGGAACGTGACAGTCCGTTCGGATTGTTGAACTCGGCAAGCATCACCTGACCGAGTGTAATGGTCTGACCATTTTTAAACGTTGCATTGATCTTTCCTGAAGGATCGATCTTCCATTCGGTCATCTCACCGGCTGCATATCCGTTCTGTTCGCGTGAAGTGACGGACATGGTTCCGCTGTTCTGTGTAATGCCTTTATACTCACCGGCAACACCGAAATTCAATTCGATCGCGAGATCATCCGTTCCTTTTCCTGTTGCAATGCCGAGCGCTGTTGAACCGTCGTCAAATGTCATTCCGGAAAGTGCGCCTAATGTATCGAATGTGACTGTGCCCGATCCGCCTGAGGGAATGGTCGCCGTGGTTGGCGGAGGAACTGAGGCCTGCCATGTCCACGTGTTATCGGTCGCTGTCTTTGTAAATGTGAGATTCAATGCCATTGAATTTCCCTGCGAATCATAGATCGTCACGGATGAGTCTGTGGATTTACCGACCTTTGCATCGGGATCCAAATTGCCCGAGAACTTCGCGATGGATGTCGCTTTCGCCGGAGATTTTCTGTCGAGATCGATCTTCAGGTCCTGCAGTTTTGTACCGCTGGAGACAGCCCCCGTTTGGTCGGCAACTTTCCCCTGAAGGATCGCACCGCCCTGGGTCAATCGTCCCTGGTCATCAACACTGAATGCACCGATACGGGTGTAGTACGGTTTGCCCCCTTTGTTCACCACAAAGAAGCCGTTGCCGGAGATGGCGAGATCGCCTTCACCGCCGGTCAATTCGATGCCGCCTTGTTTGAATACGGTGTCGATGGAAAGGACGGATGCGCCGAGCCCGATCTGCATCGGATTCGTGCCGCCGTTGGTCGCCGTTCCGCTCGCGGAGCCGCGAAGCGTCTGTGCGAACATTTCGCCGAATGTGATCCTGCTTCCTTTGAAACCGATGGTGTTGATGTTGGCGACGTTGTTACCGATAACGTCCATCATCATTGTGTGGTTACGCAGCCCGGTGACGCCTGCCGAAAGAGATCTTAGGAATGCCATAGTAGTACCCTCCGTTATGTAGGTAGTTGATCCGCGTCAGATATCAGTCGGTCAATCTGACGCCTGCCTGAAGTCAGGCAGAGAGGGGCTTCCTTCTCCGTGCATTCGGCACGAAAAAAGGGCCAGCCCGATGTTAGTTAATTGAATTGCAAAACCATTTATCCTGCCACGACAGCGCTGTCGATGTTCGTGAAGACATTGTTCTGAAGATTCTCGCGGTCGATCGCCGTAACGACCGTCCGGTTCTTCACGTTCACGATGAACGCCATGTCGCGTAAAAAGACGAGTGAATCATTGGAACCTTTTTCCTCCGCACGGTTCACAGCGTTCTCGATCTTGGACTTGTCCGCTTCATTCAGTTCGATGTTGCGGGATTCCAGTCGCTGCTGTGCGTGCTTGGAATACTTCAATTGCTGGAGTTCTTTTTCGAATACCTTCTTGAACGAATTCTCTCCGTTCACTTCCGCGGGCATCCGCGAACCGGTACTCGTCGTGCCGACCACGGGCACGAACGGAACCCTGACTCCGTTCACATAGGAATCAGACATGTGCTTATCCTCCTTCCATTATTTCAAGAATATTCCCGAGGGCGATCTCCATACCATCGATGACGAAGACCGTTCCTTCGGCTTTGAAGCGTACGCCTGAGATGTTGCCGAACACATATTTGCTCGCATCGAGAGCTTTCCCGTCCATACCCACCGCTTCCACTTTGAAGGAATACTTCCCGGCCGCTACATGCGAATTATTGTCGGATGTGCCGTCCCACGTGAGGGAATTCTGTCCTTTATCCGTATCGGCGTTCATCGTCTTCACGAGTGTTCCGTTACTGTCGTAGATCTTCACGGTAACGGTCTTCGCTTCGGACGGCAGATCGTAACCGATCTTCGCGTCGCCGTCCCCGGTGTATTGGAATGTGTCGACACCGGCGCGGACATCCTTGCCGATGAATGTGGCGGAGAGACCGTTATTGATGGACTGCGTCAGAACGGCATTCGCATCCACACTCGACGTCATGGTCGTATTCAAATTGGTCAACTGCTCCAACGAGCTGAATTGTGCCAATTGTGCCGCAAATTCGGTCCCTTTCATCGGGTCGAGCGGGTCCTGGTTCTGCATCTGCGACACGAGAAGATTCAGGAAGTCCTGCTTGCCGAGCGTGTTCTTCGGAGTGCGGGGATTCGAATTGACGGCATTGATGACGTCGGTTGTTGTCATACATTTTCCTTTGCTTTATCATTCTTCCCAGGGCATCTCGCAAAATCACAAAGATGCAGAGAAGAATTACTATTTTTATCCTTGGCGCCTTTGCGCCTTAGCGAGATATGTTCTTTAGATAATACCGGAATACTATACCGTATACTCTACCGTATTGTATCCGTACATCTTCACGATATCCTCTTCTTCCTCAACAAGTTCGAAACCGTTCTGCGAACGCTTGCCGGACCTGTTCTGCTGCTGCTTCGTTGTTCCGTCAGCGAGTCCGTTCTGCGCGGTGGATATCTCGATGCTTTCCATCGTCAGTCCGCGCGATGTGAGTGCTTCGCGCAGCTGCGGCATATTCGCTTCGATGGTATTCTTCACCTGCACCTGCTGAACGTCCATCTTCGCCGAGACCTTCCCTTCCTCCACCTGCACACGCACCGTCACTTCGCCGAGTGCTTCGGGATGGAGCACAAGTTTCATCTCGGAACGGTTCTCATTCACGGCAACCGCAACGCCTTTGGACAATTGTTCCATCATGGAGCGGACAGTTTCCGGTTTGAATGCTTCCGTGTGTACGCCCTCAGTGCGTCGGACATCGGCGGGTCCGGACGGAGCTTTTACTGTTACGCCCTCGACCTCTGCCGCTGTGCTCTGATATTCTTTCACTTCCGTTTTCAGCGCCTGCTGCGGCTGACGTTCAGTGACGACGTGCCGGTCTTCGGAAGTTCCGTCCTTTGCCGTTTCGTTCTCACTTTTCGCCGCAGGAGCGACCGGCTCCTGTTCTTTCACATTCTGTTTCTCATTCGTCACGGAATGCTCTTCAGAGAACGTGCGGACCTGCTTTCCCTTCTTTTCAACGGTCCGTTCACCCGCCGGCTTCGGCTGTTGTACGGGAGGAGTGTATTCCGCAACGACGTGCGGCTGCTCGACCGGCTGCTCCGTCTCCGCGGTATTCTTCACGGAAGTGATCTCCGAAAGTGTCTTCGCTGCCGCTGAGACAGCTTCATCAATTTCTTTTTTGAACGCGTTCACTGCTGCAGCAGCCGATTCAGCGTTCGGACGTTTTATCTCCGCTGCAGCGTCTGTCTCAGCTGACCGGACCGTGGGAGTTTTCTTGAGATCAAGTTCGATATATTCATTCGCAGCATCGGCGGACTGCGGAACTCCCTGCACCGGCGTCGGTGCGAGATCGGATACGGAATTGATGCTGTCCGTCAGGGATGCGAGCAGCTGACGTGCGGCCTGTTCCTTCACTCCTTCCGCATCGAGTGTGATGGCGGATTGCTGCTTCGCTTTCAGTTCGGTCGGTTTTCCGAGCGCCTGAGGATTTCCGTTGTATGAGATCGCCTGGATGATATCATGCACATTGGCGACAGGCATCCGCATATTTTTACCGAAGAGGGACGGCAGGATCATCGAAGCATCCTGGCCTTCACGCGGACGCTGGGTCTGGGCAAGCTGGGATTTCAATGCATCCATCGCTGGCTGAGTCTTTTCCATCGTGAGACGGGTCAGTCCGTCTATGCTTCCGGCGAGGATGGAGATCGTCGGCACAGCTTCCGTTGAGCCCTCTGCTGCGGCAGGGGTTCCCTCGACCGCCGGTTCGATCGTTTCACCGAGTATTTCGGTCGGAGCATCCTTCACCGGTTTGATCTGGCTCTGCACAAAGAGCATCTGCAGGAACATGGGAAGGAACGGAGTATCCGTTGGATTCGCATCCTGAGGCGTTACTGTACCTTCTCCGGAGATCTCGGCGGAAGCACCGATGATATTCTTTTTGGAAACTGCTGCGGAGCCGATGGACAGAACATTCGTCGTCATAGTTCCCTACCTTATGATCCTGGCGGCGCGGTCCGGATCGAACGTCGCCAATATTTTTGCCGCATTCCGTTTTTTAATGTGAGGAATGATCTGTTTCACTTCATGGTCATTCATCGTTCGGAGGATGGACGATGCGGATTCAATGCTCATCGCTTCGAATAGTTTTGCCTTCGATTTCCAGTCCGTCGTATCCTGAAAGACGATCGTCTTCGCCGCTTCCGGTTTCTTCGGTTCTGCTTTCACTTCGGTCTTTGCTGCCTCTTTTACCGTAACGGTTTGCACCGCTAAAACACTGTCTTTTTTGAGCGAATCCGCCGTGACGGATACCGTCAGAAGGGAATCCTTTTTCATCTTCATGAGGGAGTCAGCGACCGCTGTCTGATCCTGCGGAACCACTCCGAACGCTGCCGGATTTGCCGTATACATGCCGAAGAAGATCCCTGCGATCAGCAGCATGGAGATAAGAGAACCGATCCCGATCACTAATGCTGTCTTCATGCGTTCTTATCCACCGTCCGTTGTCCGAGAGTATCCAAAAGACTCTGTTCCTTTTTATCCGCTTCGACCCTAATCTCTTCGTTCACTTTTGCCTGAAGTTTTTCAATGACCGTTTTTGCTTTCACCCGTTCCAATAATTCCACCCGTTTGTTCTCTTCCTGACCTGCGATCTTCTCAACTTTCGTCGTCTGATGTTTGATATCCGTTGCCAGCCGTTTGATGAATGCACTGTTCGTCTGAATATCGGTCGCTTTGGAACGAGTCGACGAGAATGACGATGTCATCGCCGTATGGTGTTCGTCGTGCATATCGCTCAGTTTTTCCGTCTCTTCCTTCTTCTGCCGCGAGATCTGCGATAGTTCTTTGGTCGTCTGTTTCTTCTGATGCTCACGCACGTTGATGATCGTGTTGAAACGGACAGATTTACTTGGCATCATGTTTTTCCTCTAACGGTCTCATCACGACGGTGGAGAGTCTTGCGAGACTGTCCTCGAATGTGCAATGATCATTCTCCTGCTGCTTCAAAAATTTCCTGTAGGACTCGATCCGTTTAATGGACTCGTCGATCTTCGGGTTGCTCCCTTTGGCATATGCGCCGATGTTGATCAGATCCTCCGCTTCTGCATATGTTGCCATGGTATCAAGGAATTTCTGAACGATAGAACGATGCTCTTCCGTTGTTACGGATGTCATCACACGGCTGACGCTTCCGAGCACATCGATGGCGGGATAGTGTCCTGCTGCCGCCAATCTTCTTGAGAGGACGATGTGACCGTCAAGAATGGAACGGACAGTATCCGCGACCGGGTCATTCATATCGTCACCTTCCACCAGCACGGTATATAATCCTGTGATACTTCCTTTCGCTGCGGTTCCTGCGCGCTCCAACACCTTGGGGAGCATCGCAAAAACGGACGGTGTATATCCTTTTGTCGTCGGCGGTTCACCGATTGCGAGACCAACCTCACGCTGCGACATCGCCAGACGGGTGATGGAATCCATCATCAACATCACGTCCTGCCCTTTATCACGGAAATATTCCGCGATCGTTGTCGCAATAAACACTGATTTGATCCTGATGAGCGCCGATTTGTCGCTCGTTGCAACGATCACCACGGAGCGTTTCAAACCTTCCGGACCGAGTTCGCGTTCGATGAATTCCCCGACTTCGCGTCCGCGCTCACCG
>CALROS020000116.1:0-5964 GCA_943369855.1 Chitinophaga pinensis
TTATATCGGGAACCGTTGATGTAAAGATATTTTCCTTCAATGGATATAGTGTGACCGGACGGCACCTGAGTCGTTGTGATCGTATTGACCAGCTTCAGTGAATCCAGATCGATGATCTGAAGACCTGCACCCGTCCCCTCGGTCACAACATAGGCATAGTTCTTATAGACCTTCATCTCACGCCAGCCGGATGTCGGTCCGGTAATGAACGCGATCTCCTTCAACGTATCCGTTGTGATATCGACGATCTGGGTCCCGGTATTGCAGCCGAGGATGGCGTATTCTTTTCCGCTTGGAGTGACATATCCCCAACAGTTGGAGTAATTGTTCGTACCGCGGGTCCTCATCTGTCCGACAAGCTGAGTATTCACTCCTCCCTGGGCGTTGAGCAGCCCCGTGCAGCAGACGATGATGAAGAGCATAAAAACGGTGTGGAATCGTAGCATCGGTACCCCGGTTATTTTATGAGAAGCATTGAATGGATTGAATTGAATGTCGTTCCTGAATGCGAGACAGTGCAGCGGTAGAAATATGTTCCCGAAGGATACGCGGCGGCATTCCAGACAACTGTATACTGCCCGGCATGTTGCGCACCGTTGATCAGAACAGCGAGTTCCCGTCCGACGATGTCGAAGACAGCGATCTTCACGTCGGAATAGTTCGGAAGAACGAATGCGATTGTGGTCGAAGGATTGAACGGATTAGGAAAATTGTTCGCGATGGTAATATTCGCCGGCTGTCGATCATCCACGGAATGCTCTGAGAGTATCCCGGTCTTCTCATAAAAGAACACTCCTCCCTTACCGTTGCCGATCAATAGATCGTAATCTCCGTCACCGTCGAGGTCCGCCGCTTCCGGTGCAGCATTCATAAGGACGTTGATGCCGTCATATTTCTGATTGACGGGTTCGAATTTATTTGCAATTCCCGCCACCTGTTTATAATACCACAATACACCATCGATATTCCCGATGATCAATTCAAGGACACCATCCTTGTCCAGATCGGCGCAGAACGGATGTGCATCGTTACCGACATCGATCGAATTGAAATTCTTTTCCACGGAGTATGATACAGTATTGTTGAGGGATGTATTTTTGATCAGGGATATTTGGCCGGCACTGTTACCCACGAGCAAATCTAATTTTCCGTCCCGGTCCAGATCCACAAGACACGGAGAGGTATTCTGGCCAAGCTGCATCGTATCCAGCGGATAACTTTGCCCGAGGAACGAAATGACACCGTCCGTGGTGGTATTACTGTATACTTTCAATCCGTTGTCGAATGTGCCTAACACAAGGTCGGGACGAGCGTCGCCGTTCAGATCACCGGCTGTTACCGTAACATTGAAGACACCGGAAAGGATGAATGATGATGTCGGCTCTGAGGAGAACACGGGGGATGTCTTAGTACCATTGTTCTGAAAGATATTGACCGATCCATCCGACCCGGTGACGCACAGATCGATATCCCCGTCTCCGTCGAAGTCGGCGGCGGCTACACAACTTCGGGAACCGACATCGATCATCGGGATGAAATTCTTCGTCTGCCGTTTGTAGAACGGTTCTTTATTCGTCCCGATATTCGAATAGAAGAGGAAATTATCACGGTCCACATTGGGAAAGACACAGCCGATCATCAGATCGATCGTTCCGTTCCCGTCAACATCGGCATGCTGGGGGAAATTGAATCCGAACGAATGGACAACATCCTCATTGGGGTACGTTGAATCGACAAGCACGATGTTCGGTGTTTGTTTGGTTCCGAAATTTTTCAGGAAATAGAGACTCGGATTATAGTAGTCCCCCCAGAACAGATCTAGCACTCCGTTGCTGTCCACATCAAAGAATTCTATTCCGCTGGCGCCGTGCATCGCTTTCGGAAGGAGTGACGGTCCACCCTGGATATTGATCCCCTGGTAAACGCTGGTCACAAAGGTGAATTGCGGAAAGAATTTTGTCCCGATATTCCGGTAATACGTTACGGAGCCGATCGAGCCGCCGGCAAAGAGATCGAGATCACCGTCTCCGTCCGGATCGGCCAGTGTCGGGATACTGAACCGTTCGCTGAACAGATCGATGCCGGAGGTATCGCGCATCGCGGCTGCGGTCAATTGGAATTGAGGAGATGCGGCATTCCCGATATTCGTATAGAGCGATACTTCCGATACTGCTCCGTTCGTCAGACAATCCTGATCTCCGTCCCCGTCGATATCGGCGAACCGGAACCACGATCCAACGGTGAGTCCAAACGTGGTCTTCGGCTCAACAGTCAGCGTGCCGTTGATATTCCGGTAGAACCACAAACGCTCATCACGGTCCAGTATGAACAGGTCATTGTCATGATCACCGTCGATATCCACGAATTGAAAGCGCGGCGAATCGATCCCCCCCTGCGAAAAGGTTCGCGCCGAATTTATTCGGGGAAAAGGAATACTGCTGTGCCGAGAGGATCTGCAGAAAGAGAATGGATGATATGGTCAGAAGAGTATTACGTGCCATAGACCTTCACATATTCGACAGCGCGCCGTATCGAATCTTCATCGATAGCCATCGGCAGCGTGACGGAGCCGATCGTTTTCGGTAACGTCATTCGAATTGAACCGTCTTTGACCTTTTTGTCCATCATCATTGCAGTTCGCAGGGACGGATATTTCAGTTTCAACGGTTTCAGAGAAGGGATCCGAATTCGGCGGATCAATTGTTCCATCCGCTCTATATCATCCGACGGGATCATATGTTTCTGTGATGCGATGTACGATTCGGCGACCATGCCGTACAGCACCGCTTCGCCGTGTTTCAGTGTGCCGTAGCCTCCGGCATGCTCCAATGCATGCCCGATCGTATGACCGAAATTGAGGATGGCACGGAGATTCGATTCTTTTTCATCCTTCGCAACAACAAATGCTTTCAGCTCGCAACTCCGCTTGACGATCTGTGTCAGTGCGCGACGGTCACCCGAGAGGATCTTCTCCAGCGAACGCTCGGTGGAATCGAAGAATTTCCGGTCCAGAATGATGCCGTATTTCACCACTTCACCGAGTCCGCAGATGATCTCCCGTTTCGGCAGCGTCTTCAGGACAGAGGTATCGGCAAGAACGAATGACGGCTGATAGAATGCGCCGATCATGTTCTTCGCGAGAGGATGATTGATGCCGACCTTGCCGCCGACAGAACTGTCCACCTGTGCAAGCAGCGTCGTGGGGATCTGTACAAATCCTACTCCGCGCTGGAATGTTGCGGCAACAAATCCGGCAAGGTCGCCGATCACACCGCCGCCGAGCGCGACGATGGTGGATGAGCGTTCGATATTCCACCGGAGAAGCTGCGTATAGATCTTGTCGGCGGCAGCGATGCTCTTTTGGGATTCCCCCGGGGGAAGGATGATCGATCGGACAGCATACTGGTTTTTCTCAAGACTATCCTGAAGGATGGGCAGATACTTCGGTGCAACATGACTGTCCGTGATGATGACGATACTCTTGCCGATCTTATGGCGCCGGAAATATGATCCGGCAGAGGCGAGAAGGTTGCCGCCGATATAGATCGGATAGGAACGTTCCTTCAGCGGAACCCGAACGGTATGAATGGACTTAGTCAATGTAGGGGGAGAGTTTTTTCGCAAGTTCATCGATGGTGTACCCAATTTTTTTATCATCCGTGGAGATGATGACATCGGCCTGATTGTAGAATTTTTCACGTGCGCTGAGAAGATTCTCGATCTTCTTCATCAGATCGGCACCGTCGAGGAGGTTCCCGTTATCATCACGGAGCATCGGCCGGTCGCTCTTTGTACGGAGACGCTGGAAGATATGGTCCACATCGGATTTGAGATAGACAAGCACTCCGTGTTTCTTCACCAACGCCAGTGTCTCTTCGTTCGTTACCGTTCCGCCGCCGAGGGAAACGATGGTCGATGCATTGTGCAGGATCTCTCTCAGATTCTCCCGTTCCAATGAACGGAACTTCTGTTCACCCTCCTGTGCGAAGATCTCGCTGATCCTGCGGGATACTTTCTGTTCGATCATGACATCCAGATCGATGAATTTGAATCCGATGGTGTTGGCAAGGATCGGTCCGACCGTGCTCTTCCCGCTTCCCATGAAGCCGGTCAAGAATATCAACGATGTGTTCTCTTTATGGTTTTTCATCCGTCCCGAAAATGGAAATTCCCGCTTGCCCGAAGCGGGAATCTGCTGCTCTAGAAATCACATGCTCGTTGTGAATGAACCTTTCAGAGGACCAGAAAGACTGCGTTCATCCGCAACGAGCACGCTTAACCGTGGAACCGACCGAAGGAATATCCCCCGGTCACCGTCTTACATCAAATGACTACCGGAAGAAATTCTCCCGATTATCTTCAATGGAAGCAGTTTCTTTCATTTTTTCAAGCCATTGCGTCAACACACGCTGGCGTTTTTCGTTCACCAGCTGTGAAGCAAGCATCCCTTTCACCGCATTGTATCCTGCCGTATCGAACGGTGTGCGGGTAAGGACCTTCATCAGGTAACATCCGCGTTTGCCTTCGACCGGAGCAATGATCTTACCGATCTCTGCGGTCTTTGCTGCACCGCTGAATGCGAATTCACGACCGACGGTCGGGATACCGCCGCCGAAGGTGAACTCACCGGTCGTCTGCACGAAGATATTCGCATCGGCTGTCAACGCATTCAGATCGCCGTTGGCGCCGAGCGATGCGTACTTCTGCTGAACGATCTCTTTCAGTTTCTCCATTTTCTTCTCGCGAAGAGCGCGACCGCGGAGCGACTCTTTCACTTCGTCGAACGTGCGGACACCTTCTTTTTTCACATCGGAGATCTTCACGACCGCATATCCGTTATTCACCTGATAGGCATCGCTGATATCACCGAGGTCATTCTTGAAGGCGAATTTGTTGATGGATTCGAATTGTCCGAGTCCGGGAATGAATGATCCTTTCGCAAATTCCGTTGTTTCAAGCACTCGGAGACCCGAAGCTTCCGCATCCTTTTCGAAATTCCCCTTCTTCGCGATATATGCAAAATCCTGCGCACGCTGGAAAGCTTCTTCCTTCGTGGAGGAACTTGCTTTGATCGGGATGGTGATGGATGCGACCTTCATTTCGCGGTTGTCGCGGCCTTCGATCTTGATGATGTGAATGCCGAACTGTGTCTTCACCGGTCCGATGATCTGTCCCGGTTTTCCAGCGAGTGCCGCGGCTTCAAATTCTTTTACCATTCTTCCTTTGCCGAACCATCCGAGTTCACCGCCGGAGGTCGCTGCGCCCGGTTCCGTGGAATATTGTTTGGCAAGCGCTGCAAAATCCTCTTTCTTTGCGCGGGCGATCAATTCGCCGGCGAGTTTACGCGATGCTGCTTCCTGTTCCGGTGTAGAGGCATTCAGGAGGATGTGACGTGCTTTCACGTATGCATCGGCTCCTTTCTTCTCTTCAAGGACCTTGAACAAATGAGCTCCTTCGAAATCCATGACCGGTCCGACCACATCACCGAGTTTCGCCGAGAATACCGCGGATTCTTTTTCCGGTGTCAGTTCGCCGTGTTTGAAGAACGACGGCTGAGGAGATGTCTCGGAATAATCCTTCTGCACTTCCATGAAATCGATCCCGGACTTGATCCGCGAGAGCACGCTGGTGATCTCACTTTCGACATCGGCGGAATCGCGCGACGAGGCTGCTTCATTGAAGAAAACATATTTCAGCTTCCGCACTGCGGGCTGTTTGAACTCATCCGTATTCTCATTGTATACTTTTTTGATATCGTCATCGGACAGATTCACATCCTTGTCCGCGATGAATTTATCCGGATCGAAGAATGCATAATTGACGTTCGCTTTCATGTTCTGGTCTGCATAACGGTCACGCAGTTCACCGTCCGTTGCACGGACCGATGCGAAGACAAGACTCTGCACTTTTTCTGCAAGGCGCTGCTGACGCAGTGCGGTCTCAACCTGTACCCAGATCTCCTTA
>CALROS020000117.1:0-5961 GCA_943369855.1 Chitinophaga pinensis
TGCGGACTGATTCATCTTCGGCGAGTTGACGGTGATGGTCCCCTCGGCGGAGAAATTCTTCAGCGCGACCGAGGACAGCACGAGAACAGTCTTCAATTCTTCGGAGGACATCGCTTCGTTGATCGCGGGCTTCGGTGCGGTGCCGCAGCCGACGATGAAGATCAGCGCAAGAGATGGAACAAGCTTCGCAATTCTCACAACGATCCCCGCGACAGTTTCTCTTTCAGCGCAATATTCTTCTCGTCCTTCTCCAGTGCTTTGGACCAATACTTCTTTGCTTCATCCATCTTGTTCATTTTTGCGTACGCATCGCCGAGATGTTCCAGCACAACAGCGCTTGCGTCGCCGGCATCCACCGCTTTCTGAATGTAGATGAGCGCTTCGGAATATTTTCCCTTCTGGAACAGGATCCATCCGTACGTATCAAGGTACGAAGAATTCAGCGAATCCGAAGCGAGTGATTCGCGGGACATTGTTTCCGCACGCTCCAACTGAAGGCCGCGTTCGGAGAGACTGTAAGCATAGTTATTCAGCACGAGGGCGGATTTGGGATCGATGCGCAGCGCCCGTTCGTACGCGGAATCCGATTCCGTATGCATCTTCAGCGCATCATACGTCAGTCCAAGGGAGGAGAGTGCGTTCACATCCGTCGGATTCAGTTCCACGGCACGCTCCAGTGCGACGCGCGAATCCTGCTGCATGCCGGCACGGTTGTACGCGATCCCCAGCAGCATGTAGATGCGGAAATCCTCCTGCACATATTGTTTCGCTTTGGTGAGGATGCTGATGGTCTCTTTGAAATCCTGTTTGTCGAAGTACATCCATCCGAGCTGCCACCACGCATCGCCGTTCCAGTTGGCGGATTGTGTTGCGCGGGTGAAATACGATTCGGCGATGGAATCCTTCTTCATCCCGCGGTAGAGCACGCCGAGATAGACGAACGAACGGGCATCCGTCGGATAATTCTTCTCATATTGTTTGAAGACGGCGATGGCTTCCGGAATGACAAGAGTATCCTTCAGCGTCTGCGCATAGAATGCCATGCCGATGCGCAGATGGGTGTCCGGATCGAGTGAATCCGCTTTCAGCACAGTGTTGAGTTCTTTCTTTGCCGATTTCCAGTCGTTCTGCTGCAGATAGACATCCGCCAGTGTGGAGCGGAGCATGATGTTGTCGGGATTCTTTTCGAGCACATCGGTCAGTGTGGTGAGTGCTTTGTCGAATTTTTTCGTCCGGATATACACTTCAGCGAGATTCTGCTTCACGGCAGGATTTCCTGGATCGAGTTTCTGCATTGCTTCGAGCGCTTCTTCGGACTTATCATATTTCTGGAGAGCGGAGCTCAGCTGCGCGATCTGCATCAGGATCTCCCATGTGGGTCCTTGACGCGACAGGATGCCGTTGTACAATTCGAGTGCTTCAAGCGGCTTCACCCGCTCCAATAATTGCGCAAGTGTGTATGCGGAATTGACGTTCGCCGGATCGATCTTCAGCACATTGCGGAATTCTTCCGCCGCCTTGTCGAATTGTCCTGCGCTCAGATAGATCTGCGCGAGCAGCTCGCGGTATTCCACTTTATCCGGTTCATGTTCGATGGCGATCATAGCGTTTTCGGCGGCAGGATTGAAGCGCCGAAGCTGGGAATAACATTTTGCCATGGCAAAGAAGATGGACGGATCGTGGTCAAAACGGACCGCTTCCTGGTAATCCAGAATGGCATCGGCATATTGTCCTTTGCTCTCTTTCAGCGAACCGTCGATGAACAGCTGCATCGCGGCGGAACGGTCCTTCTCGTCCCCCTGCGGCATCTGGGCGTGGGGATTCTGAACCTGCGGAGCCGCTTCCGCGGTCTCTTTATTGGAGGAACATCCTGAAAATGTAAGAAGTGCGGCGATCATTCCGGCGGCACAGATCCAAAGACAACGCTTCGTCATACAGCGGTATTTCCTTTCGATATTTCATGAAAGATAAAAAAACTTGGAGGGAGTTACAATGTAAAGGGTTGGACGAACGAAAAAGGCGGCTTGTTCGCCGCCTTTCGTAAAAAGAAGTACAGAAAGGGTCAAAAAATAAGCAATACTCTCGCAAAGGCGCGAAGCCGCAAAGGTCTAAATTGTATGTTTATTTTTGCGTCTTTGCGAGAGATAATTAACGTTCCGGCTGTTCTTGCATCACTTCCTGCTGTTTAGTTTCGAAAGCAGGCGCAGGATCTCGATATACAGCCAGATCAATGTCACCATCAATCCGAACGCGGCATACCATTCCATATATTTCGGTGCGCCCATTTCGGCTCCCTTTTCGATGAAATCGAAATCGAGGACGAGGTTCAATGCCGCGATCACCACAACAACAAGACTGAAACCGATACCGATGATCCCGTTCTCATGGATGTACGGAATGGCGATGCCGAAGAATCCGAGGATCCATCCGAGCATGTAGATCAGAGCGATTCCGCCGGTAGCGGCGAAGATGCCGAGTTTGAAATTCTCCGTTGCTTTGATCATTCCGGATTTATACGCGATCAATAAACATCCGGCGGTGCCGAATGTGAGCGCCACGGCTTGGATGACGATACCAGGATACATTGATTCAAGAATGACGGAAATTCCGCCGAGCGCGAACCCTTCCAGGATCGCATACAGCGGAGCGGTGACTGCGGACCATTCCTTCTTGAAGATGGTGACGAACGATACGATCAGTCCGCCGAAGATACCGACCATCATCCACATACCGACGGCGGGATCCTGTTCCAAAAAGAGAGACCATGTATAAGCCGCTCCTGCGATCAGCAGCAGAAGCATCATGCCGGCTTTGTTGACGGTTCCCTGCAGCGTCATCGTGTCGGCATATTGTCCGAAACTCGTCTGCTGAAATGTTTTATCGTTCAATGCGGGATTTGCTGTGCGCATCATACTGTGTGTTCCTCCTTATTAACGTATTAAGATCATCTTTTTAGTTTGTGTTGAACTTGTTGTTTCCAGACGGTAGAAATATGTTCCGCTTGCAGCGTCATCATCTCCGTCGTTCCTGCCGTCCCACGAGACGGTGAAGGTCCCTTTCTTTACATTATCCGAAAAGATCGTCCGGATGAGCCGTCCGCCGATATCATAGATGCCGATGGTCGCGTGTCCTTCCTCCGGTATCGTGAACTCGATGGAGGTATTCGGATTGAACGGATTCGGATAATTCTGCTGCAGTCCTGCTGAGACCGGAACAGCCGCGGCACGCTGAACTACGCCGAGCGAAGTGCCCGGGGAATATTTCCACACGCCGGCCCCGGAAACATACATCAGTGAATCATTGATCTTCCGGAAACGGTTCAGACTGTTGCCGATGGTCAGCGCTGTCCACGACTCGCCGCCGTTCGTTGTCTGCATCGGAGCGAGCGATGTTCCGCCGGCCCAGCCGAGCGTGTCATTCAGAAAACCGATCCCCTGTACAAAGTATCCTGTATTGGAGAACAATTTCTGATTCCAGGTCGTTCCACCGTCCGTCGTCTTTAGGACGAAAACGGGGGCGAGATTATTGTTCCGCTGAAGACTCACATACCCGATCTTTCGGGACGGGAAGTTGATCTTCCACGCCCACTCGTTCGTCCGCGTGCTGACGTAGACCGTATCCCACGATTCGCCGGCGTCCGTTGTGCCGAGAATGATCGCACGGGAAAGCTCATGCGTGATGTTCGTGAGACCGACGATCATGCCCGTATCCTTCGAGAAGAATTTCACGTCGATCAGTCCCGCCGCATAGCCGTTCATATCCTTCGCTGTCCATGTGGCGCCGCGGTCCGTCGTCTTATAGAACCACGCCGGTCCGCGTACGCGTCCCACAGCGTAGATGGTGGAATCGTTGAAGATCTGCATTCCGCAGAAACCGCGCCGGATATTCTTGCTGTTGAGCGCATTCACCGGGTCCCAACTCGTGCCGCCGTTCGTCGTCCGATAGAGGATCACCGTATCTTTGGAGTCGTTCGGATGACCGACACTGTCCCCCCAGCCGAGTGCACCGGCATAGCCGTTGAGCGAATCGAAGAATCCGATGGAACGGAAATGCGTGTAGTTCGTCTTGTCGAGGAGTTTCGTCCACGTCACCCCTCCGTCCGTTGTCTTGTGGATCTGTCCGATCCCGTTCGCGACCCAGCCGAGCGTCGGATTCAGAAAGCAGATATCGTTGATGCGGGAAGCGTTCGCCGTGTAATTGAAATTCGTTTTCTTCCACGACAGCGGCTGCTGTGCCGCAGCGGCGGAGACCAGTGCAAGAAGCAGCGCAGCGCGGAGAATGATATTCATATGGTCAGGGCTTAAGACAGTGAAAAAAGAGTGATGGAACGCTCTCAGAGTACCGAAATTTATTTTCTTATTCAACCGCTTGCCATCGATTAAAAATTATCTTATACTCGCTTCAGCATTAATCCACCATTCTTTCAATCTATTTACAGGAGTTCTCATGAATAAAATGTTCAAACAGATCGTTGTTGCTATGCTCATCGCGACGATGGCGTTGATGTCCGTCGGATGCTACGGTTCCTTCAGCCTTACGAAGAAGGTCTACAATTGGAATGGATCCCTCGGCAACAAATGGGTGGTTGAACTTGTGTTCCTCGCAGCATACGTTGTTCCGGTGTATGGAATTGCCGGCTTCATCGATGCTGTGATCCTGAACTCCATTGAATTCTGGACCGGCAGCAATCCTGTCGCTTCGAATGTGAAATCCGACGACGGAACGACCGTTGCCTTCAACAAAGAGAAGAATGAAATGACCGTCTCCTACGCCGGCAAAACATTCATCATCACCCGCGAAGAAGGTAAATCCATCGTGAAGGACACCGAAGGAAATGTTCTGGCGTCAGCAGTGAGCGATGCGAACGGCAACATGAACGTTGTCGATGCAAAAGGGAACGTGCTGAGCAGCTACAGCAGCGCAGAGGTCTCTGCAATGCTCGCAGCGAAATAACGGAAGAGTTGTATCGGAGAAGGAGAGCTGGTGTTCAGCTCTCCTTTTTCATTTTAAACGCTGTGTATCCCAGCACCGCCCATCCTGCCAGGAAACAGACCCCGCCGAACGGCGTGACCATTCCGAAGGAACGGATCCCCGTCAGCGCCAGCACATACAGACTTCCGCTGAAGAGCAGGATCCCCAGACCGAACAATCGTCCCGCCGTACCGGCAGAGGAGTGTTCATCCGCGAGGAACGCCGCAAGCAGGATCGCGAATGCGTGATACAGGTGATAGCGGACCGCTGTTTCAAAGATGACGAGCATATCGGGAGCGAGGATCTGTTTCAGTCCATGCGCACCGAACGCGCCGAGCGCCACGCCGAAGAACGCGAAGAGTGAGCCGAGAAGAAGAAGGGAACGTTTCATGGGTGATGGGAAAAATAATCTCTAAATGTTTTTGGGGATGGCAGGAATTGTTGCTCCTGTGTCATTTCGAGGACGACGTTCTTTGTCGGACGAGAAATCTGATGTTAAAAATATACGGACAGATTTCCCCGCCTGACCGATGGTCTTGTTTTAATGTCGTCGGGCAGGTTATCCCGATGTCCCACGATAAACAACGAACATTGGAATTCGAAATGTCATGATCTGAGTTTTTAAAACCATCGTTTTTGAATCATGCAATCCAGCAATCCAGCAATCCTATAATTTTTTTCATTACAACATCCCGCTCTGTTTCCTCACCAGCCATTCCGTACCGAACAAGAGGATGATCACAGCGAGGAACGAGGGGAGATTCCACAACTGATATTCCCGTGTGTGCGTCTGCTCCTGAAGGGACATTTCTTTTCGTGAAAGGATTTTCTCCGCCAGCGCATTGAATGATGATGCATCCGCATATTCTCCGCCGGAAGAGGAAGCGATCTGTTTCATCAGCGGCTTGTTCATCTTTGTCTCGGCGAATTCAACGGATTGTTCACCGACGGAGATGCGTCCCGTTGTTTTGCCGATGGTGTCGCCGTTCG
>CALROS020000118.1:0-5932 GCA_943369855.1 Chitinophaga pinensis
CGCTGATACCGCTGTTCGGATCGAGCACATCGTAGCGAAGCAGCAGCTGATGCTTCGTGCCGATGTTCTGCAGCAGACTGACATAGTATCCGTAGAATTTCCGTTCATACAGCGGTGTCACCACGGTGCCGGGATTGTAAAAGCTGTTCGATGTCGATGTACCGGGCTGGGTTCCGGTGATGAACTCACCGCGGACGGACGCTCCGCCAAGTGCGGGAACATCGAAGATGATCTGTCCGTCAACACCGATATACTGACGTTCGTAATTCTTGCCGGCATTCGTCGCGGTGGAATCGACCGTGAACTGCTTCAGCGATCCATCGAACGTGTAGGCGAACTTTGACGTGTTCCGGACGGTCCCCTGATAGATGGAAACACCGCCGTCCACCGCAATGTTCAATTCATCGAACGGAAGGATCGCTCCGACACGTCCGATGATATCCTTGCGGTTGTCATTCTCATTTCCGGTCGGCAGCACTCCGTTGAACACGCCGAGTTTCAAATTGTAGTTCGTCCAATCACCGAGTTCGGGAGCGAATTCGATCTGTGCTCCGAGTTCGCGTTCGCCGGGAAATAACGTCTGCGCCAATCGGGAACGCTCCGGTGTTTCACGCATGTTGGAGGAATAGGCAACTTCAAATCCGAACGGACGGTCGAACACACCGGTCTTGAAGTTCCAGCTCTTCACCCACGGATCCTTAATATTGATATAGGCATCCTTGATGCCGAGTCCGTTCTGCGTTACATCGAACTGCAAAACATATTGCGAGAAGGTGAGATCGTTCTCATACTGGATCTTGAATCTTCCTCGGCGCACCTGAAAGCGGGAGCCGACGTTCGTCGGAAATGCTCCGCCGGCGAACGCACCGATAGGATATGCACCGTTCCCGATGCCGTCCGATACCTGATACTGTGTCTGCATATAACCGCTGAACTTCAGTTTGCGGGCAAGATCGATGTAGCTTTTCATGTCCAAGAGGATCTCGTTGACGCTTTCGTCATTCGATCTCAACTGGTCGAGTTGGTCCTGCACGGGGACCTTCACGGTATCGGCATTCTCTTCCTGTGCTGAAACGGAGAGAGAGATGAGCAAAACCATGATGGAGAGAAGAAGTGATGATTTCACGGTGATTTCCTAAGTTTGTGTTGGTTGAACGTCAATGTTACGTCAACAAATTCACAATTTTAGTTTATCTGCGGGTTATCGGAGTATTACGAAATTGTTACCAAAGATCCTTCCGCATCACGACCTTACGTCAGCAATGCATCATCAAGCTTATATCCGACCCCTTTGATCACCGTGATGACCTCCTTTTCATTAACTTTACCGAGTTTTTTGCGGATGTTGCTAATGTGTGTGTCGATCGTTCTGGGATGACCAAGCGATTCGATCCCCCAGGCATACCGAGAGATATCCGTGCGGGAATGGATCTTCCCTTTGGTGCTCATCATAAGATAGAGGATGAGGAATTCCGTCTTGGTCAGAGCGATCTTCTCATCATCTTTCAGCACGACGAACCGCTCAGGATCGATGGTGATGTGGTCGATGGTGATCCGTTTCATTGAGCTCGTAGATACATTCATGTGACAGTCCCGCTTCTTTCGTCCGGTGATGCACGGACAATGATTTTATTTGTTATATTTTACGATAACTACTAAGCACATATCAACTATTGACAGCATGTCGCCACAAAGACACTAAAACACAAAATCCCACAAAAGAGCATCACAATTCGTGGGTATAAATTTTAGACACATTTGTGTCTTTGTGCCATCGTGGCGAATTGATCACTATATAGAATAATGCATGAATTTCTTTAGTCATTACATTTTATGAAAAGATACATTCGGCATATGTTTCTCATATCAATTTAATGTTACCGTTGTGTAATCAATATCATCCCCGGCGATCGGCCTTCTTCGCACTTTTGTTCTTCTTCATCGTTATTCGAACGAATGGACAGACGGTGCAGCAACAGCCCATCTCTCCGGAAGCTCTTCGTACTCATATCTCCGTTCTCGGCGCAGACTCGCTGGAAGGACGCGGTACGGGAACTCCCGGCTGCAGAAAAGCTGCGTCATATATTGCGCAGTCACTGCAAATGTACGGCGTTCGTCCCTATCCCGCGCTGAATGGTTATGAACAATCATTCCCGCTCCACGGCAGCACACCCGAGAGCGGAACGGAGTTCACACTCTACGCACCCAAAGATTCATACACGCTCCGTCTTCAGGAGGATTACGTTCTTTTTTCCGCCGGTGCACAGACCTTTACTCCGCTTCCGGTGAAGTTGGTCTTCGTCGGATACGGCATCATCGCGCCGGAGTTCGACTATAATGATTATCAGAATGTTGACGTCCGAAACGCGATCGTGGTCTTTCTCTCGGGCGAGCCCACGTCCTCCGATGATTCATATTTTGACGGCGGACGCTCAACGATCCATTCGTCATTCGTGGAAAAACAAAAGACCGCACTCGCACGCGGTGCACGGGGCAGCATCCTCATCCCGAGTCCGCAGGACCGGTCGTTCGACGACTGGTACGAGCAGCAGCGTCACTTCCGTTTTGAAGAGGTGCGTCAGCTCTCGGCTCCTTCCGAGAATCTGAACATCCTGCTGAATCCGAAACTCGTTCCGTTCCTCTTCACCGATGCGCTGTATTCGTTCGATGAAGTCTCGGCAATGGAGAGAACGCATTCGGTCAAAAGCTTTCCGCTGACACTCAGAGGGAGTTTTCACGGGAAATTCCGTGAGCGTGAATTCCTGTCATCGAACATCATCGGATTTGTTGAAGGAAACGATCCTGTGCTGAAGGATACATATCTTCTGTTGAGTGCACATTATGATCACCTCGGTATCGGTGTTCCCGTGGAAGGTGATTCCATCTATAATGGAGTGTTCGACAACGCATCGGGAGTCGCGGCACTTCTTGAGATCGCACGGGTATTTTCGCTTCCTGAACATCGTCCCAAACGCTCGGTCCTGTTCATTTTTCTGACAGGAGAAGAACGGGGATTCCTCGGCTCGCAGTATTATTGTTTGAATCCGGTCGTTCCTCTCTATAGAACGATCGCCGATATCAATATCGACGGTATCTCCCTGTTCGAACGGACGAGATCATTCATCGGTGTCGGTGCGGAATTATCATCGCTGGGGAGATCACTGAAAGAAATTACTCACACAATGAATATCGCAGTGGATGATATACCGCAGGATGTGTTCCGGCAGGATCAGTTCAGGAATTCGGATCAGTTCATGTTCGCGCAGGCCGGTATCCCTTCCATTTTAATAGCGGAAGGACTGCAGTATGAAACATCGACATTCGAAAAAGGACTTCAGCGGTACACTGCTTGGACCGAAGAACGGTATCACACGCCGTTCGATGATCTGTCCCAGAAATTGAATATGGATGCCGCGGAACAACACGCCGCGGTGATCTTACAATTCGCACAAGATTTGTCGAATAGTGAAGAAAAGCCGATGTGGAATCCGCATTCTCCCTTCATCTCCGCACGACTTCGTTCGGCCTCGGAGAAAAAATGAAATATCCTTTTCTGATAATATTGTATGTCGTATTTTTTGCCGGTTGTGTACCCCACGGTCCTCTGACAAGGAATGGTTCATCGGTGATCAGAATAAAAGGATCGGATTCGATGCTCCTGCTCGTGCAGCGGCTTGCCGTTCGATACATGCAGGAGCATCCCGATGTCTCGATCACCACGGAAGGCGGAGGAAGCGGAGCGGGAGTTCAGGAACTGATCAACGGCAACAGCGATATCTGCTCAAGCTCGCGTCCTCTCTCACCGGAAGAGGTTCGGCAGATGGCAGAACGATACCGGTCCGTCGGAGTGTCGATATTATGCGCTAAAGATGCGCTCAGCATTGTGGTCAATGTTTCCAACCCGGTAAACAATCTGACCGAGCAGGAAGTGAAAGGGATCTTTGCGGGCTCCATTAAAAATTGGTCCGAGCTCGGCGGACAATCGATGCCGATCACCGTTTACCGCCGCGAATCGAACTCCGGCACCTTCCTGTATTTTGAAGAACATGTGCTTTTCGGTGAAGAGTACTCATCTTTGTCCGTTCCCTTACCCGGTGCGCAGGCGATGATCAACGCGGTTGCGGCGGATTCATCCGCTGTCGGTTACAGCACCAATGCGTATGCGCACAAGGTCAAATCATTATCCGTCAATGGTGTGGAACCGACATTAACAAACGTTCGTCAAGGGCGATATCCCATATCGCGCTATTTATATTTTTATACCGTGAAGCCGCCGGAAGGTGACGTAAAGAAATTCGTGGATTGGGTGACGGGAGGCGAAGGTCAGAAGACAGTAAAAGAGAATGGATATGTTCCGTTGTATGAAGCAGAATAATTTTTTCGTAAAACAAATGTAGGACACCCTGCCAGGGTGTCCTACAAATAAAAGGCATCGCAATAATGCGATGCCTTTTTTGTCTTTACATTACACTGAAATTTATTTTACCAGCAACATCTTCTTCACCTGCGTGAAGTTCCCCGCCTTCAGACTGTAGAAATAGATCCCTGAAGAGAGTTTGGAAGCATTGAACTGCACATTGTAGCGTCCTGCATCCTGAAAACCATTCACCAGATTTGCCACTTCGCGTCCGACCATGTCGTACACTTTCAGCGAGACCTGTCCTGAGTTCGGCAACGAATAACCGATCTTCGTGGAGGGATTGAACGGATTCGGATAGTTCTGCTGCAGTTCGAATTGTCCCGGAAGAACGATGCCTCCGTTCGGTGTGACCGCAGTCGGAACACCGTTAGCATAATCAACATTCTGCGGATTGAACGTAGTCCATCCCGCTGTCCACTGCTGGCTCATCGGTTTGGACGGATCGAACGCGCCGCGGTATGACACTGAATCAAAATAGGAAGAAAGACCCGATGCTTTATATGCTGTCCCTGCAGTCGTTGCTTCCGAACCGGCCTTCGGGCGCGGATCGAATGCTGCGTTCGTGAACGGAACCCCCGGATTCACCAGACCGACATCACCGATATTCCGCGGTGATCCCCCGAGATTTCCCCAGCCTGCGGTGTTGAACCATGCGAGTGCATCGAATTCCGGAATGTTCACTTCGGTACCTGAGATGCTTTTTGCAACAGCCGGATATTTCGATTGGATGCTCGTCGTACGGATACGGAGCGAATCCTGCAATGCTGAACGCTGTGTAAGCGTGTCACGGATGGTGATCCCTTTCGGCCAGCCGATCATCACGGAATTGAAGCAGCTGAACTGTGTTGCGCGGCGGAGCATCATCAACTGTCCCCAGTGACTGTTCACCACGGATGTTGTATCGCTCATCGGTCCGATGTACGTTGCGTTGGAGATCTTTGCCGATGTGCGGGGATAAACGCTCCACGGCTCGGAACCCATATTGTCGGATTCGAATCCGTTGGAAGAGCCCGAAGCAGAGGCGTCGAAAATGAGTGAATCGCGTTTCACGAGAACGAACTGCAGATTGCCCGAGAATCCCCAATCGGTGTCCATATTATCATCAACATTTCCGTTGGTCACGATATATTTCACGTTCGGGTTGCCGCCGAAATACTCGATATCATCATCCTGCGCATAGCTCACCTGGATGTGATCGATCGCCGTCTTGCGTCCGATAGCTCCGAGGGTCAATCCGTTCACTTCATTGTCCTGCGCGAACGCGATACCGGCGAATTCAATTCGCACATAGCGGAACACTCCGCTGGAATCGTCGGGATTGGAACCGCCAAGCTGGGCAACGGAGTTCGGAATGGTGCCGAATCCGCCTTCGATCGTTGCATCAAGCGGCTGGTTCGTGGGTGCAGCACCGAGAATGATCACACCGCCCCAATCACCCGGTGCGCGGCTGCCGACCGGCTGTTCACTGGTGAAGACGATCGGTGCGGTCTGTTTTCCGTCCGCAATGATCTT
>CALROS020000119.1:0-5917 GCA_943369855.1 Chitinophaga pinensis
CCGAGCGATGTAAAAACAGAAAGCAGAGTCAATTCCGGCTTCATCAGCAGCCATAGATCCCTGCTGAACTGACCGAGGGTCCGTTCAGAAATCCCTTCATCCTTTTCCATCGACACGTTCTCGTCCTTCCCCATCATCGTTTAACCCGATCGATGCTCACCCAGCGGAATCGGGCGATGCGTACAGCCGTCAGTACTGTTGTCATCAATACCAATGCACCAATGTCAACATGTAATGACGTGATGATCACTTCTTTTCTTGTAAGGACGGTGAAGATGCCAAGTGTAAATTGGATGAGGACCATGGTCCAAAGGATCGTGCCGTGCTTTTTGAGGATGCCGGAAGGTTCATTGAGCGATCGAAGACGGTATCCGAGGAAAAGGATCATTCCGGTTACAGCAAATGCCCAATAGCGGTGAAGAAGGTGCAATACAATTTGATAGGCGGCTACAGGTTTATCCCCTGCCCATTTCATACCGATATCGATCAAGTGCTGATTATATGAACGAATGCTATCGGTATCGAGTGACGGGAAAATCTGTCCATATGCCAACGGGAATTCCGGGATCGAAAGACCTGAATAGGTATGCCGAAGGATCGCACCGAGCGCGAGTTGAATAAAGACCATGAGTGCTGTGATGATGGAGATATTCTGAAGAAATTTGTTATGGTCTGACTCTATCGAATCTTTTTGGTCGATCCACCATTTGGATGTCACCAATGCAATGGTGGAGACAGCGCAAAAGAACGTCTGCGCAAGCATTCCATGAGAAACTGAGATCGCTGTCGGCAGCAGGAACAGTACGGTCAGTCCGCCGAGGATTCCCTGAAGAATGACGGCGCCTAATGCATAGAAGGTCAGCCACTTCACCCACCGTCTCTTCTCTTTCAAGGCTACCCAAACGGTCAGAATAACAGTCAGAAACCCGACCAATGATGCAAACAACCGGTGACCGTGTTCATATTTGATACCGCCGACCCATTGATCGATCGGAAATGTGAACATGTTCTGTCCGTACGTTGTCGGCCAGTCCGGAACGGAAAGTCCTGAACCGGTGCTGGTGACGAGTCCTCCCACAAAGATGAGAAGAAATGTTGCGAATGCTGTCAGTAAAGCGAAACGATGTAAAGAGCGATGATACATTCAATAATCCTAAGATTCTTTTGTGCCAAAATATACGATTTTTTCACAGTGAATAACAGACAAACCTTGCATCCCCATCTACTAATCGGTAAATTTAGTCGAGTTTTTCAACAGTCACCTTAAGGAGTAACAATGAAGCAAATAGTTCTGTTCCTATGTTCCACAATGCTGCTGTTCTCACAGACTGAACGGCACTTCGGCGCGGTCCGTCAGATCACCAACGGAGGATCGAATGCGGAAGCGTATTTCTCGCCGGACGGCAAACAACTGATCTATCAGGCGACCAAAGATAAATATCTGTGCGATCAGATCTTCACCATGAATATTGACGGTACGAACAACAAACTTGTCAGCAATGGTGAAGGAAGGACAACATGCGGTTATTTCTTTCCGGACGGAAAGATCCTGTATGCTTCAACCTTTGACGATGATGCTGATTGTCCTCCGACACCGGACCGGTCAAAAGGATATGTATGGGGCGTCTTCAATGCATACGATATTTACGTTGCGAACGGTGACGGTTCGAATCCGAAGAAACTTGCTGCCAGCGGAGGATATGATGCTGAAGCGACTGTGTCGACCGATGGCAAACATGTCGTGTTCACTTCCTCCCGTGACGGTGATCTTGAATTGTATGTGATGAATGCGGACGGTTCGAACGTCCGTCGGCTGACAAATGATAAAGGGTATGACGGTGGTGCATTCTTCTCGCCGGACGGAAAAACGATCGTCTACCGTGCACATCATCCGGTCGATCCGAAGGACCGTCTTGAAGGCGAACAGCTGTTGAAAGAAGAATTGGTGAAACCGACATCGATGGAATTATTCCTGATCAATGCCGATGGTACCGGAAAACGGCAATTGACACACAACGGCGCGGCGAATTTTGCTCCCTTCTTCACTCCGGACGGAAAACGGATCATCTTCGCGAGCAATATGCATGATCCGACTGGATATGATTTCGATCTCTTTCTGATCGGTGTGGACGGAAAGAATCTTGAACAAGTGACCTTCTCCAAAGGATTCGACGGATTCCCGATGTTCAGTCCGGACGGAAAGAAACTCGTCTTCGTGTCCAGCAGGAATGCGACAACACGCCACGAATTCAATGTGTTCGTCGCTGATTGGGTCGATGATCCTACGCTGGTGAATTTGACGGGACACATCAATCTGCTTGCATCGGACGGTCTTGAAGGACGCGGAACTGGTGAAAAAGGGAACGACCTTGCAGCACAATATATCGCCGAACAGTTCAAATCGATCGGTCTCCTTCCTGCCGGAGATAATGGGACATATTTCCAGCAGTTCGAAGTTGTGAAAGGACTGGAAGTCGGCGCAGCGAATATGCTGTCAGTTTCAGTAGGAAAGAAGAAACCGATAACCTATTCAGTGAACAAGGATTTTATCCCGGTAGGATTCTCCGCGAATGCTTCTGCCCTTGGTAAAGCAGTATTTGTCGGGTATGGAATGACGGCTGATTCCACGTATGATGATTATAAAGGGATCGACGTGAAGGATAAAGTAGTGATCGCAATGCGTTATGCACCCGATGGCGACAATCCTCATTCAAAATACTCAAAGCAGGCTGCACTTCGTTATAAAGCGATGCAGGCGCGTGACAAAGGTGCAAAGGCTTTATTGCTCGTCACTGCAGCAGCTGATGATACATCCGATACGCTGTTAAAATTGAAATATGATAATTCTTTCAGCGATGCCGGTATCCCCGTCTTCTCGGTGACACGCAGTTTTGTGAATGAGCTCCTGAAGCAGAACAAGCTCAATATCGATTCACTGCGCAGTAAGATCGTCCGTACCAATGCTCCTGCATCGGTCGAGATCAAGAACATCACGCTGTCACTCGCTTCCGAGATCATTCAGATCAAAAAGAAGACCCAGAATGTTGTCGGCCAGCTGAAAGTGAATGACGGTGCCGAACATCTGGTGATCGGTGCTCATTATGATCATCTCGGTTACGGCGGACAGGGTTCCGGATCACTTGCACCGGACAAGAATGAGATCCACAACGGTGCCGATGACAACGCTTCCGGAACATCTGCAGTGATCGAGGTTGCTCGTCGATTGTCCGAGTATAAGAACCAGTTGAAACGGAACGTTGTTGTTCTTGCATTCTCCGGCGAAGAGATGGGTCTGTTGGGATCTGCATATTACACCAAACACCCGGCCTTCCCGCTGAATGATGCCATTACTATGATTAATTTCGATATGGTCGGACGACTGCGTGATAATGCGTTAACGGTCCAGGGAACGGGCACATCCACCAACTGGGAATCACTTGCAAAAAAGCATAATCCCGATTCACTCTTTACATTGAAATTCGTGAAAGATGGATACGGACCGAGTGATCATTCATCCTTCTATGGAGCGAATATCCCCGTTCTGTTCTTCTTCACGGGACTGCATGATGATTACCATCGTCCGTCCGATGATGCAGACAAGATCAACCTTCCGGGTATGAGCAGAATCGTTTCCTATGCATTTGAGCTTGCGCTGGAGATCGATACCACTGCATCACGTCCGGATTATTTGAAGACACAATCGCAGGATCAGGGCAGTTCACGTCAGGGATTCAGAGTGTTCGTCGGAACGATCCCGGATTATTCGGAAGATGCGAACGGAATGCTTCTTGCCGGTGTGCGAGACAACAGTCCTGCATCGAAGGCAGGCCTGCTGAAAGGCGATGTGATCATCAAATTCGGTTCGCATGATATCAAGAATGTATATGATTACACGTATGCACTGCAGGAATATAAACCGGGTGATGTGATCGAAGTGAAATTCGTGCGGAATAAAGCAGAAACGATCACTGCAAAGATGACATTGGAAAAGCGGAATAATTGATCTCTGTGAAATGAGAAGAAAACAAAAAAGGACGCGCAAGCGTCCTTTTTTTGTTTTGATACACGATAAACCTTACAGTAATTTTTTTGCGATCTCCCTGATCTCTTCTTTTGTGCAGAACCGCTGGATCATCGGGAAAAGGATATGGTTCTCTTTATGGATATGATTCACCATCAATTGAACGATCTCTTCGGCTGATTCCGCCAGCTCCTGCAGCGACGTCTTGTCCTCGTGATTCTCTTTGAGCGCTTTCACGCTGTAGTTGAGCTTCTTGTAGATCTTCGCCATCTTCACATGGTCATCCTTCAGCACTGAGGTAGGACCGTCAACATACCGTTCCACGACCGGGAACAACGCATCTTCTTCATGTTTGTTGTGGACACGCACCTCCTGATCGACATATTCAACAGCTTTCAGGAGAGTCTTGAATGTCTTTTCCGTATACCCTTTTTTCTTAAGATCCTTTGCACTCTTTTGGAGCTGATGAAGTTTCACCAGAGCATCCTCGTGCTCTTTCATCAGTAATGCTATCGGATCGCGGGTAGCCATGAGCGAATTACTTCGTTTCCATGTATGTTGTATACTTGGTCTTGCTCTCAACGAAATCCTGAAGCTGCGCTGTCAGTTCATCCGCGGTCTGGTCATCGCTTTCCTCGAATTTCTTATAGGCGACCTCGGAATGCGCCATGAAGATCTCAGCGAAAGAATTCTGTTTGCCGCGCTGTTCATACACGGAATATGAAACGAACTGATTCGTTGCATAGTGAGCTTTCAATTTCTCCACTGCGGAAAGATAATCGGTACGCTTTGCTTCTTTCACGTCGTATTGAACGGTGAGAATAACTTTTCCCATCGAGATTGGTTCCCTTTAATTAAATGTTAAAAAATG
Organism: Chitinophaga pinensis; assembly: GCA_943369855.1. GTDB lineage: Bacteria > Bacteroidota > Ignavibacteria > UBA10030 > UBA8401 > UBA8401. The sequence continues at coordinate 4,893 of CALROS020000119.1, forward strand.
AATACAGTAAAAAACTTGCTACCGCTGTACCTGCCGCCGCCGTCACTGCGATCATCAATGCAGTGATGTAGCGGAATCGGTGCACCATTGATATCCCTTTCGCCGCCAGCAGAATGGACCAGAGGACTGTTACTCCGTCTAGCCCGGTCAGGACGATCGTTACCACCGGCTTCATTTCGAATGCACTGGGATTACTCGAGAATAAAATAAGACCAAGTATTCCTAATTCCAGCGGTAAAATAAAAACAACTGATAATACGATCGGAACGAGAGACCATCCGATCACACCGTACGTTTCTCTGAAACTTCCCCGTCCTTTGAATGCAGCCGAAATACCGGAAACAATTCCGGTAAGCACAAAGAATACAGGGATGCCGATGACCAGTCCCAGAACGATACCCAAAAGCAGCACCGGGAATAAATTGTCAAAAGAATTTCCCGACCGTTTCGCCCAGAACAAAGTGAATGCCGAAGCTATTCCAAGAAACATACTCAGGAACAGCACAAAATTCTTATGTTCTGCGATGATGACCCTTCTGAAACCATCTTCAGGGGATTCGATCATCAGCCATATCTGAGAAAAAAGATCGAGATTCGGAACACGGTCCTGAATAAAACTGCCGCACGATGTGCATTTGATCGAGAAATCATCATTCGAATGACGGCAAACAGGACAAACTATCATATATTGATAAAAATACGAAGAAAAGCACGGGCTTGCAATGAAAATTCCGAGAAATCTTCACTGCAAAGCCGTGAAATCAGCGAAGAATTTACTGCAGAGGTTCGAATTGAGCTGTAAAATGTCGTAACTGTGGTGCTTCGTATGTGATCCTATACCCTCTCAGTGACTGACGATGTGCAAACAGTTCAACGGCACATTCGATCACATAATCGATATGACTTTGAGTGTATACTCTTCTCGGAATCGCCAGTCGGACAAGTTCCATCGCGGGTGACACCAATTTGCCGTCCGCTCCGTATGTGCCGAACATGACGCTTCCGATCTCCACGGAACGTATCCC
>CALROS020000120.1:0-5894 GCA_943369855.1 Chitinophaga pinensis
GGAAGTGATGTGGAACGAATTCTCGAAGGTCGCCACCGATGCGCAGCTGGAAATGATGCGGCTGGAGAATGAAGAGAAGAATTCCGCACGCGAACTGGAATACACCAATGCGACCATCGCTAATCTGAAGAACACCTTCGCTCAGCGCGATGTGGATATCGATAATGCGAACAAAGAGATCATCCGCCTGAAGGAAGATCTGCTGGTGAATGCCGGCGAGCTGGCAGGACTCGACACTGAACTGAAAGAGATCGTTGAACGCAAGCGCGTGGTGCAGGCCGATTTCAATGCAAAACGGACCCAGTCCCACGACATCGAACTGAAACTGAAGGACGCCCGCCGTCTTCATGACACGTCGCTCTCCCGTTCACACGAACTGGAGATGAAGATCTCCGAACTGACGATGCGCGCACAGAATATCGTTGCCCGCGGTAAAGAGGAATTCGAATACACGGTGGAGCTGAAGGAATTCGCTGCGGAGGATGTGTTCGATATCGAAGCGGCAAAAGAAGAGACCCGCCAGATGAAGGATAAGATCCGTTCGCTCGGCGCTGTGAATTTTGCAGCATTCGACGAATATAAGACGGAAAAGGAACGCCTGGAATTCATCACCACACAGCGCGAGGATCTGATCGAAGCGGAAAAGACCCTGATGCAGACGATCGAAGAGATCAACAACACGGCGCAGAAGGAATTCCTGAACACGTTCGACAAGGTCCGCGAGAACTTCATCGCGACCTTCAAAGGATTGTTCGATGAAGGTGACGAGTGCGATCTGCAGCTCGAAGATGGCGTAGACCCGCTCGAAGCCAGGATCGAGATCACCGCGAAACCGCGCGGAAAACGTCCGACCTCCATCGATCTGCTCTCCGGAGGAGAGAAGACGCTGACAGCTATCGCGCTCCTGTTCGCGATCTATCTTGTGAAGCCGTCCCCGTTCTGTATCCTGGACGAAGTGGATGCGCCGCTCGACGATTCCAATATCGACCGGTTCGCGCGCATCATCAGAAAATTCAGCGACAACACGCAGTTCATCATCGTTACGCACAACAAGCGGACGATGGAAGCGGCGAATGCGATGTACGGTGTAACGATGGAAGAACAGGGTGTCTCGAAACTGGTCTCCGTCCGATTCAACGAGAATAAGATAGCAACGCAATAACAGTTCCGACGCAACAACTCTAAAACACTTGTCATTCCCGTCCCAAGGGGACCCCTTTGGGGCGTGCTCTTGGCGGGAATCCACAATGTAGATGCCCGATAGGAACATTCGGGCATGACAGTTTTTCTTATTCATGTTCTTTTGCATAACGTCAGATAATAATATTGCCGGTTTTTCTTCTTAGTCGATGGACCATGCAGAATCAGTTCACCTATACAGTCTTTACGGATTTCGACGGGACCATCGCCGTGAACGATATCGGCGATGCGATGTTCGAACATTTCGGCGACACCGGTGTCTGCACAAAAAGTTTTGAGGAATACCGCAGCGGAATGATCGATGCGCGCGACTGCTGGAGGAAAGGTTTTTCAACAGTTGGTCCGGTCACGAAAGAAGAGTTCACCGCATTCGCGCTGAGCCATTCGGCGGACAGACATTTTTCGCCGTTCATCGAGTTCTGCCGTCAGCATGATATTCCTGTTACAGTATTGAGTGACGGATTCGATGCGTATATCGAGCCGGTACTGGCGCGCGAAGGGATGTCTGAACTGCCGGTGTTCTGCAACAGACTGCAGTTCAATCAGGACGGTTCGGTCGAGCCGATCTTTCCGTATACCGATGCCGACTGTTCCCGATGCGCGAACTGCAAGCGGGACCATCTGATCACACGTTCGAATGACGATCAGGTGATCGTTTACATCGGCGACGGTATCTCAGACCGGTGTCCCGTAAAATTCGCGGATGTCGTGTTCGCGAAAGATTCTCTGGTCAGTTACTGCGAGACGAATAATATCACGTTCCACCGGTTCACCGATTTTTCGGACGTTCTGAAGACGTTCCGCACACTCGTTGAAACGAAGAAACCGCGCAAACGCCGGACGGCGGAACTGGCGCGCAACGAGATCTTTTTGGGAGAATGACACTATCATGGATATCCGGCTGAAAATATTTGAAATGCGCAGTTATACTCCCATCCCGTTCCTGCTGGTGATGGTGATCTTTGCCGCACCGACCGTTGAATCACTGATCGCAGGATTCATTGTTGCGCTCATCGGTGAAGCGATCCGCTTCTGGGGTGTTTCCATCGCCGGAAGTGAGACCCGCACGACCGGCGCTGTCGGAGCAACGAACCTGATCACTGACGGACCGTTCGGTCATGTCCGCAATCCCTTGTATGTCGGAAATATCCTGATGTATATCGGATGCGGTGTCATGTCCAATGCGCTTCCGCCGTATCTCGCCGTGGTGACATTCCTTTGGTTCTCCCTTCAATATCATTTGATCGTTTCCCGCGAAGAAGAACATCTCCGTTCCGCGTTCGGGACCGAATACGAGACATATTGTAAGAATGTGCCGCGCTTCATGCCGCGTCTTTCGCGGTATGCCGGTGAACATTCATTCCATCGTGAACCGAATTTCTCCCGCGGTATCCAGTCCGAAATGAGAACACTGCAGGCCTTTGGCGCAGTGGTGCTGCTGATCGTCGCCCGGTATTTCATCCGATAATATGAAACAGCGCGTGATGATGATAGCAGGGGAAGCGTCCGGCGACCTGCACGGTGCCGGTGTCGTCCGCGAATTGAAGCGGATGAATCCTGCTGTGGATATCTTCGGCATCGGCGGCGACAAGATGCAGAAGGAGGGGATGACGCTGACGTATCACGTGCGTGAGACCTCCTTTATGGGATTTGTGGAGGTCGTGAAGCATCTTCCGCTCATCTGGTCCGTTGAGAAGACGCTCGAACAATTGTTGGTGCTGAAACGGCCGGATGTGGTAGTGCTGATCGATTATCCGGGATTCAATCTGCGGTTTGCACGGATCGCGAAGAAACACGGTATCAAGGTCGTCTATTATATCAGTCCGCAGGTCTGGGCGTGGAAAAAAGGACGCGTGAAGAAGATGGCAGGGACCATCGACAAGATGCTGGTCGTTTTTCCGTTCGAAGTACCGATCTACGAAAAAGAACAGATCCCTGTTCAATTTGTCGGACATCCGCTGGTGGATGAGATGCAGGATGTTATGACGAAGGAACAGTTCTGCACACGGTATGAACTTGTGCCGGAAAAGAAATTCATCGCGGTGATACCGGGGAGCCGGAAGCAGGAGATCGAGAATCTCTTCTCGGTGATGGTACGATCAGCGGCAGAATTAGCTGGAGAGACGAAAGAGGTGGTCGTTGCTGTTGCTCCGAATCTGCCCATGGAATTGTATCGGCAGCACCTTCCCCCGAATGTGAACGTGAAATTCATCCGGCATGCCACGCACGAAGTGATGAAGTATGCTGAATTTGCGTTCGTCACGTCCGGGACAGCGACATTGGAGACAGCATGTGTCGGGACACCGATGGTGGTCGTATATAGAACATCGGCGATAACGTATGCGATCGCAAAATTTGTGGTAAAGATCAAGAATATCTCCCTGGTGAATATCGTTGCAGAACGTACGGTCGTCCCGGAGATGGTGCAGGGCGATGCGACGGTCGATAACCTGGTCCGTGAAGCGCGTGCAGTCATCGATTCGCCGGAACGATACCGTGCGATGAAGAATGATTTGGATGAGGTCCGGCAGAAACTCGGCGGGACCGGAGCTTCATTGCATGTAGCAGAAGCGGTCATGGCGATATGAAAAAGAAACTGCTGCTCATCGCGCTGAGGACCGTATTGTGGCGTGTCGTGCTGCTGTGGTGCAAAAGTCTGCGAATGACGTTTGTGAACGGTGAGAAGATCGGCAAACTGCGGACGGAGAAGAAAAAGTATGTCGCGGCATTCTGGCATGGTTCAATGTTCGTCGGATGGTTCCTTCACCGTCCTTTAAAAGGCGGACAAACATCGGCCCTTGTCAGTCAGAGTAAGGACGGGGAATTCCTCTCAACGATCCTTGAACGATGGAAGTATTCGATGATCCGCGGATCGAGCCACATCGGCGGGAAAGAAGCGATGCAGCTGATGGTGGACGCGGTGAACAACGGCAGTGCTCTTGCGATCACACCGGACGGTCCCCGCGGGCCGATCCGTGAGATGAAAATGGGAGCGATCCGGACAGCACAGAGAACGAATGTTCCGCTGGTCCTTGCCGGGATCGCGATGAAGACAAAGAAACATTTGCGGAGCTGGGATAGATTTGAAGTGCCGATGCCGTTCTCAACGATAGCGGTCCATTACAGCGATCCTATCATGGTGCCGGCGGAATTGACGGGTGAACCGCTGGACCGGTTCAAAAAAGAAATGGAACAACTGTTGAATCAATTGACATTGGATGCTGAGCGGACGTTGGCAGGCGGTAACGCGTGAAACCGAATCCGTTCTTTTTTCCTCTAGCGTTATTGTATGGATCAGCAGTTCGGCTTCGAAATCTGTTCTTTGATATTGGAATATTTGAGAGCATTGATGTCGGCGTTCCTGTGATCTCGGTCGGAAATCTGACTGCCGGCGGCACCGGAAAGACACCCATCGTGAAAGAGATCGCGAACATCCTTTTGGAATCCGGAAAGAGAACTGCCGTGATCAGCAGAGGATACGGACGTGAGTCGACCGGAACAGTGACCGTCAGTGACGGAAGAAATATTCTCACCGATGCACGTTTGTCCGGTGATGAACCGATGATGATCGCGAAGAGCCTTCCCAACGTCATTGTCGTGGTCGATGAGGACAGGGTCCGGGGAGCCCGGACGGCGATCGATGAATTAGGAGCGGAAGTGATCGTGCTCGATGATGGTTTCCAGCACCGCAGGATCCGCCGCACGAAGAATATCGTATTGATGGATGCGCACCACATGCCGTTCGATACCATGCTGCTCCCTGCCGGATACCGCAGAGAGCCGATCAGCAGTCTGAACAGAGCGGATGCAGTGCTCATCACGAAAGCGGATGGAAAAGCGTCAGCCGAAATGCTGTTGAACGATGAACGGTTGAGTGTTATCCGGAAACGGTTCTCAAGTTCTTTCGTTCCGTCCGGAGTGAAGCACTGTTCCGGCGGAGTGAAACAGTCTCTGGAGATACTCAACGGTCATTCCGTCATCGCGCTGTGCGGCATCGCCTCGCCGGATTCATTCCGGAAGAGTATCGAATCGTGCGGCGCCGTTGTCAAAGAATTGTTCGCGTTCGGTGATCACCATCAGTTCACACGCGATGACGTTGAAGAAGTTATTGCGTCATTCCGGCGCCACAAGGCGGATTTCATCCTTATGACGGAAAAGGACGGCGCAAGGTTGTCGGAAATGTCAGGATCGTTCGATCATCTTCCTGTTTCGTGTCTGATGATGGAAGTTGAATTCCATCAGGAAGCTCTTTGGAAACGTTTTGTGCTGGAGGCATAGGAAATGAAGATCGCTGTGACGGATACCGGAAGACCGGTCAAACAGAAATTATATGTGGATTGGCTCCAGTCGTTCGATATGAATGCGCAATTGGAGAATGTCTCATACAACAGTGAGGAACTTGATCTCGCAGGATTTGACGGATTGGTTTTGACCGGTGGTGAAGATGTCGATCCGCTGTTGTCCAAAGCTGCACCCGTCGAATTAGTGGAAGCGATCGACCGCCGGAGGGACGATGCGGAGTTCCGGCTGCTGGACCAAGCGATAAAATTAAAGATGCCGATCCTCGGTATCTGCCGCGGACTTCAAGTGACGAATGTCTTCCTCGGCGGAACGCTCATCGCCGATCTGCCGAACGCAGGGTATCGTCCGCACACAGCGGCGAACGATGAACCGGTGATGCAGCATACGGTGAG
>CALROS020000121.1:0-5891 GCA_943369855.1 Chitinophaga pinensis
CATCCGTTGTGGTCAGCGAAACCGTGCTGAGAGCTGTCGGTCCGGTGGTAAAGTTTTCAGCACTGCCGCTTGTTCCTTTCCCTGCAGAAATTGCGGAGGCGACCCACCCCGAAGCACCGGTGAAGTTGAAATTATTCAGCGTGCCGACATTCCCGCCGATAGGATCGGTGACCGTTGTTCCGCTTCCTTCCACGAACTGCCATTGTGCAACCAATCCAGGAGTATATGAATTGAAGATGCGGTGCATATTTTGCCGGATGGTTGTGGAATCAAGCGCGTTGTCCCAGATACGGACCTCATCCAACGTGCCGCTGAAGAACCCTAAATGACTCACGCCGATCTTATAGCGGTCGCCATCGGTCCAGGATATACCAAGGGAAATGCCCGTCCCGGCCTCCACTCCGTTCACGAACAGATGCATTGTACCATTATTCGTCGCCGTCGCCACTACATGATACCATGTTCCGGGAACGATGGTTGTCGTGTCGGCAACGGTTACCGGATTTCCGTCAAACAGATAATGTTCGAATTTCCCGTTGTGGATATTGATCTCGCTCGAAAACACCATATTTTCACCGTTGGCATTCGTCCGGACAAACAACCCCTGATCCGTGATCGAATTCGGCTTCACCCACATTTCAATGGAATATGCCGTTGGAGTGGGAAGAAATGTTTCAATGTTATCATTAATCCCGTCGAATTTCATCGCAAAGTGCGGGGTCGAATCAGTTGCGACAGATGATGCGGCAAGCGCAAACTGACCAAGCTGAGTGATGCCGTTGAACGAAACGGATGTTGATGTTGCAGAATTTGCGGACGAAGCTACCTGCGTCCAGCTTCCGTCGCCGCCGAATGTTCTGCGGTATAATTTATATTGCGACAGGAAGTTTCCATTGTAATTCGTGAATGATGACGGAACGGTGAATGTCAGATTCCCGCTGAACGTTCCCGGCGTACCATACGTATCGATCGACCAGTAAGAATTGCTCAACACATTTCCCGATGGAACCGAATTCGGTGCAACGGAAAATTTGCGGGCAGAGAGATCCACAGCATTATCAAATGCATCAGTCGTCGTAAAAGAAACCGTTCCTGCCGCTGCTGTTCCGCCGGTGAATGCCAGCGAGGTGGAGGTAGTGCCCGGACCGAATGGTATTCCAGAAGGGACCCAAGCTGAGTTCACATCCATGTTGGTCAATTGCGCATTCGCTCCGTTCACCACATCACGAGCATTGGGTGATCCTGTTCCCTCCGAAAATTGCCAATAGGCAACCAATCCGGAAGGAAGCGATGAGAAGGAGTTATGCATATATTCCCGAATTTCTGAGGCCGACCGTGCAACGTTCCAAATGCGGACCTCATCAATCTGACCTTCCATTGTGGCAAAGTATGGTGTGGCAACACAGCATCCGATTCCGAGTGAATTCGGATTATTATCGATCGGTGTCCCGCCGATCCCTGTTTCGTTTCCGACTTCAATTCCGTTCACATACAAGCGAAGCGCATTTCCATCAAACGTCCCTGCGACATGATACCATTCATCGGTTGATATCGGCAGCGATCCGGAATTGACTGCATGGGTCGTTGAATTCGCAGTCACGGTTGTATAGAATTTTTGATCATCGGAGAGGAAGAACATCTCGATCTCACCGTTCCCTGTGTAGCTTCCTTTAAAGATGATCCTGCTGCTGTGTGTAAGAGTTGAAAGTTTCACCCAAGCTTCCCATGTTCCGAATTGAAGATTGATCGAACTTCCTGCATCCACAACATCATCAACTCCGTCGAAGGTCAACGCACTTCCCGCCGTTTGATCGAACACATGCGCGTTGAATGTGACCGGACTTCCGGTCAAACTTCCCGACGAAGCGGTGACCTGATAATTTCCCGGTTTGTTTCCTGTCGTTAACGTACTGAGTGCGTTACCGCTCCCGTTCGTTGATGTGCTGACAGCGCTCAATGATTGTCCCGTTGCGCCGTAGGGTGTGCCGGTGACCGCAAAGGATACATTCTCGCCGGGGACCGGATCTGCATCACCATCGGTGACGTGAGCAGCGAATGGAACTGCAAGAGCAGAATTCGTCGATCCGGTTTGATGATTGCCGCTGCCGATGGAGAGAGCTGTTGCAGATCCTGCTTCCATTCCGAATGCGAATTCGGAGAATGATGTGAGCCCGGACCGGTATGCGCGTGTAATTGAACCGGACTCCGCCGTGGCAAGCGTATGCGATCCTTCAGCCGTCCAAGCAGAACTGCTGTTCGTCCGTTTGACGACGTGAAGCTTCGAAAGATTGTTGAATGTTGTTCCGGACACATCGAACTTTACATCATACGTTCCTCCGCTGAGTCCGTCTCCTGCCGTCAAACTCCAATAACCAAGTGAATTCGGGTATCCCAATGTTGAACTTCCGTCGGTCACCGGAAAACCATTTGTTCCCGGGTCGCCGCTGCTGAATGATCCCGTAATCGTCCCTCCTGTTGTCGGAGCGGAAGTGAAACTGAGTGCGGCGATCCGTGCATTCGAACTTACGGCAAAGGGAAATTGAACATCACTCACCGTTGCCGCGTCGAACCATCGTTTGAATGATCCGGAAATTGAACCGCCGGCATTCATCAATATACCGGCATTGGACGTGCTGCTCCCAAGTGTTAATGTATTTGCACCGGTTGAAATGACCGCGCTTCCAAGGAAGAGTGTATCATTGATCTGTGAGTTTCCGTTCAATGTCAATGACGATACTCCGGCAATCAGATTGGATGCGGTCATGTGCATGGAATAGGAACTTCCTGCGCCGAAGACCGACATTGCACCTGCCGTCACCGAGACTCCGCTGTTCTGGAGCACTGAACCGTCCGTTGCGATATCCAAACCATTGGTCCCTGCAGAAAGATTTCCGTTGATGTTGATGGAACCTGTTCCGGAGAGAAGCTCCAGTGAATCACTGAATGTATATCCGTTCACCGTTATTGTCCCTGTCCCGTCGCTGCGTCCGATGGTGATCTTGTGAAATCCATTTTGGATAGCACCGAGATCAGAGGTGGAAAGATCGAATGCACCCGCACCTCCCGCAATTCCGATCGCTGTGGAGGCATTGAGCGGTGCAAGTGTCAGATGTCCTGTTCCCTGAATTGAGAATGGTGAAAGATTCAGATGATCGGCATTGGCTGCCGTCACGCGAAGGACAAGTTCCCCGGCGAAGTTCGGACCGCCGATAAGACTGCCCCCGTACCCGTCAAACCCGTTCTGTGTTCCGGTGCCGGTTGCAGAGATGATCAGAGAGTCACCATAGTTCCCGATGATCCCGCCGCCTCCGCCGCCGGCACGGTACATTCCGAACGCATTGGTACTTCCGTTGCCGACTGCTGTAATTTCCAGTGTCCCCGAATCCGCCTGAACGGTAGTACCGCTGTTACAGTACAATCCGTAGCCCGAATATCCCGCGGTCGTATTGATCCGCACATCACCCATTCCCGATGAATAGATCAACGCTCCGCTTCCCATATTGATGCCGTGGTTGGAACCGCCGGAATTTCCTGCGCCAAAAGCATTGATCGACAGGTTCCCCTGCTGTGTCTGGATCGATGTGGAACCATTGTTCATCGTAATGCCGTAGTTCGACGTTCCAACGGCAGCACCGATTGACGTGATCGTCAGATTTCCCGAACCCATTGTTTTAATGTCCGCTCCAAAGAACATTCCTATCCCGCTGCCGCCGGTACCGCTGCCGAGTGTGTCCGCAATGATCGTGACATCACCTCCTCCTTCAATGGAGGTATTGTCCCCAGTCATGTAGATCGCATCTCCTCCATTGTTGGAAGTCGCATGAATATTGATCGTCCCGCCCGTGGATGCAATGAACGTATTGGCCCCTGCACCATAACTGCTCATGTAAAGACCCGAACTCCCCGCGGAAGTTGTCGGTCCGCCGACAGCAGTGATCGTGATGTTCCCCGAATTTGTCCGGATATAGCCTGGAGTGGACTGAGCATTGGAAAAATAAATTCCCCTACCGTTATAGTTCGTTGTGCGGCCGTACGCATTGATTACGATCGCGCCGGATCCTGTCGCATCAACTCGTGCGCCGTCCTGCATTTCAACTCCGTAATTATCGGATGATGTTCCGTTATTTCCGGCGGTGCCGTTCAATGTGATCGTCCCATTGGCGGTTTGGATCAACGGATCATTCGTATAATATCCTGAGATTTGAATGCCGTTATTATACCCATTGGGTGAATTCCCGCCGGTACCGTTCAGCGTGATATTTCCGTTCAGAGATACTATACTCGATCCGCCACCCACATAGATACCTCCTGCACCATATGTTGGTCCCGAGCCGCCCTGACCGGTAAGACTGATCGTTCCATCTTCCGTTTGGATCTTCGAATTATCGGAAGAAAGTGCTATCCCGGTTCCTGCTGAATACGAATTTTGTCCGCCGGTACCGTTCATCGTAATATTCCCGGTCGTCGTCTCAAACGTTGTTTCATAATATGCCGAAATGCCCCCCCAGGATCCATTTCCAATGCCGCGAACGCTGATCTGACCGGTTCCCGCGATATTCTTTACACCATTAAGTCTGACACCCGACAGCCCGTATGGGCCGCCGTTGGCAGGTGTTGATACGGGATCAGAACCGCCGCCGTAGATGATATCTCCGTTGTTGCTGTTAAAATAGCAATTCGAAGAGGTGTTCCCGTTGTTATAGATTGATGCCGAAATGTAACCGTCCCCGTTGCCGTCGGCATCCGCATTGAAGATCAGGTGCAGTTTTCCGCTGGTTGACTCAATGGTATCGGAGCCGTTAAAGATTATGATGCTTCGGTTAGTGGTTGTGCCGTATGCATACAATTTCAGCGTTGCATCGCCACCGGACGTTTTCCGGATGACGACCCCAGCAGAATCATAGATGGTTCCATCCGTCGTTGCAACGGTGACGGATGTTCCGGCATTCAGCCGCGATTCGATCTCGGCTTTGTTCAGTTTGGAATTGTATGTTGTGGCTGTCCAGACGTCCGGGTTGCCACCGGACCATGAACCGCCGCTGCTCGCGGCATATCCGATCGTGACATCGGTCTGCGCGAACAGCAGTGCAGGCAGCACAAACAGCAGTGCAATGCGTAAAGAATGTTTCATAGGATCTCCATTATAAGGGGGTTAATGGTGAAGTAGAGTAAGTAATTCATTTAAGTTCTCTTTGGGGACAAATCCCTTGGCCTTCAACTGAAACGCTTTGGCACGGAATGCCGAAGTGTTATAGCTTGTGACAAAGATGATCTTTGCTCCAGGATCTTGTCTGTAGATATTTTCTAAGGCAGTGAATCCATCCATCTCTTTCATCTCAACATCCATCAGCACGATATCGGGTGTGAATCCGTGATAACCGGCGACAGCTTCGGTGCCGTCGGAACATTCCATGACGGTGTCTTCATCACTGCAGACCGTATCGCGGATCATCTCCCGCATACTCGCGTTATCATCAACGATCATCAATTTCATCGGTGTGGTCCTTCTCAATGGTACCAATTTCCGCAAGTCAGACCGATATTGGAATACGCAGGGATACGTAATCCTCTACGTAGAGGTACGTAGAAATATAAAACCCGCGGTTCGACCGCGGGCTCCGGTGGAGCGCATTCAGTATGACAGGATCATTTCAACAGCACCATTTTTTTGATCAGGACGTGACCGGAATTCGACAGTGTTGAGAAATAGATACCGCTCGACAGTCGTGATGCATCAAAAGTCCTTTGATAAAATGTTCCCGCTTCCAGGAATTCATTCGCAAGTTCAGCGACTTCCCTGCCGATCGCATCGTAGATCTTCAGTGTGGTGGGTCCTGAAACCTGGATCGTGAAACCGATCGTTGTGCTCGGATTGAACGGATTCGGATAGT
>CALROS020000122.1:0-5866 GCA_943369855.1 Chitinophaga pinensis
TCACTTGACCAAAAATAGTCAATCTGGCTAAGTGAATCAAGGAAGCAGAATGAATTTTCAGTGCTTTATTTGAATTGTGAAGGTTATTTGGTATTTTTGGTAAATATTTGGAAATCAGTGTCCACACAAACCATCTTTCAAAAAGCAGAACGCCTTCTGGTCATTAAACCGCGTGCCATCGGAGATGTTCTTCTCTCAACTCCGGTGCTGAAGAATCTGAAGTCCGCATATCCCGGACTGCAGATCGACTTCCTCTGCGAACGGTTTGCGTCGGATGTCATCAGAGGGAATCCTTCCGTTCATGAAGTGATCACCTTCAATAAAAAGAACGATTCAACGCTCAGTGTCATCCGGCAGGTGCGGAAACGTAGTTACGATATCGTCATCGATCTCTTCGCCAATCCCAGGACCGCGATGATCACCCGGTGGAGCGGAGCGAAACACCGGATCGGATTCCCGTTCCGCGGCAGGAAATATGCCTATACCATACTCGTCCCGCCCAGAGGGGGCGAGGTGCACAATGTGGATTTCAACCTCGACGTCCTTCGCTATTTCAATATTCCCATCATCGACAGCAATCCTGATTTCTATTTGAATGAAACGGACCGGGCGGCGGCGCAGAATTGGATCAACGTTCAAGGACTTACGGCAAGAACGATCGTCGGGATCAATCCCAGCGGCGGTTGGTATACAAAAAAATGGAACAAGGAAGCTTACGCACTTCTCGCGGACCGCATAGCAGAGCGTGAGAATACCGCAGTGCTGTTCTTTTGGGGACCGGGCGAACTGCAGGATGTGGAAGTTATCCGTTCCACCATGAAACACCCGAGTTCCATCATTCCCAAGACAACGTTGAAAGAAATGGGTGCGTTCCTCGACCGCTGTTCGTATCTTGTCAGCAACGATTCCGGTCCGATGCATATTGCCGCCGCACTCGGCGTGCCGACACTCGGAATCTACGGCCCTACGAATCCGCATCTGCAGGGACCGTACGGTGCAAAGAACCGTTGGGTCCGCGATGAATCACTGGATTGTCTTGAATGCAATCTTACGGAATGCCTGATCGGGAATGTGTGTATGACCGGACTTTCGTCCGAAACGGTCTATCGATCATTCAATCAATTAATCAATAACTCTCGTTGAGATAATGGCAAAGAAGATCATCAAAAAGAAGAAACCCGCAAAGAAACTCTTCATCCCGGACTGTAAGCGGTTCACGGGATATAAACCGTGTTTCCCCGGGACCGCCTGTTATAAAGAATGTGTCGACCATCAGCCGATGGGGAAGAAGATCCTCATTATCAATCTTGATGCGATGGGAGCAGTTGTACAGACGACCGCGATGCTGCCTGCCATCAAACGGAAATATCCGAACAGTCACATTTCCTGGATCACACTGAAAAATGCGTATCGGCTGCTCGATAATAATCCGTTGCTCGATGCTGCGTATGTGTGGGAACCCGAGAACTGGATGGTCCTACAGCAGATGGAATTCGATGTGGTCTATCAGACGGATAAGACGAAACGGTCCTGCGCATTCGGTCAAACGCTGAAGACGAAGGAGCTGCTCGGTTTCGGAATGAATAAGGACGGCAAGATCATTCCGTTGAACAAAGAAGCGGAATACAGTTACATTCTCGGTCTCGATGACGACCTGAAGTTCCGGAAGAATCAGCTGTACGGCACGCAGATCCTTCAGGAATCCATGAAACTGAAATATCAGCGGGACGAGTATGTGTTCGAACTCTCTGCGGAAGAGAAACAATTCTGCGAAACGTACCGTGCCGATAACGGACTGAACAACGGCGATCTCATCGTCGGTTTCAATACGGGATGTTCCTATCTCTACGAGAACAAGAAAATGACCATCGATCAGCACGTTCAGCTGATCAATGAACTCTCGGCACTGCCCGGCATCAGACTGGTACTCGTCGGCGGTCCCGAAGACACGGAACGAAACGCCGAACTCGTCCGCCGAGTCGGGAATAAGGTCATCAGCACGCCGACGACCGAAGGGGTTCGCCGAGGTATCTGTTATGAGAATATCTGTGATGTGGTCATCACCGGCGATTCATTCGGTATGCATGTGGCCATCGGACTGAAGAAGCATGTGATCGTCTGGTTCGGATTGAGCTGCTGGAGCGAGATCGATCTGTATGACCGCGGAATCAAACTGATCCCCGAAGGACTGTTCTGCGCACCGTGCTGGAAACGGAAATGTCCATACAATCTCGAGTGCATTCAGATGATCGATCTGAAGAAGATCGTTGCTGAAGTGAAACGGGTAGCGTCGCTGAAGAAATAAATTCACCACGAAGAATCACGAGAGAATAATAATGGGACATGTGAAAGCATGTCCTTTTATTTTTTAAAGGACTATCGCCGAAGAACGCTAAGAACGAGAAGTGAGGATTTGCCGTATCCGTGGTCTTGAATAATTCGTGAAAGAACTGCGGTCGTAATATCTTGCTTTCAACTCAATGTAAAATGAGAACGACCGCACTGATAGTGTCGGTCGTTGAGGTGAATCGGGATAATGTCCTGATTATTGCTTTACTCCTTTTTCTGTGAGATAGTCCGTGAATTTCTGCTTCTCGTACCGGTTCTCAGAGATAAAACTCAACACATGAATGAACATGCCCGCTTCAGAATATCCCGGCAGGAGTGTGATCGGCTGTCCGTCGCTCCGCATGAATAATGTTGCGGGGTATCCAGTCACTCCCATCCCTTGCGCAAACTCGGCGGGGGAGATCTTCCTGCCGTCGTAACTGATCGTCCCATCACCTTCGGCATTCAGTTTTATGATGACGAAATTCTTCTCCAGATATTCCGCGACGGCCTTATCGGAGTAGGTATTCGCATCCATCTTTTTGCACCAGCCGCACCAATCCGTATAGACATCCACGAGCACTTTCTTCCCGGAGATCTTTGCCAGTTTCAGACCTTCATCGAATTTTTTCCATTGCGGTTCTTTGGCGGAAATCGAAGCGGTGAGAATGAGCAGAAGCAATAGTATCGTTTTCATGGATCCTTTACGTAATGTGTCTTGTGATGAATTGAACAATTGTCCTTCTGCTTCGGTTCCCGATGGACCTTTA
This sequence comes from Chitinophaga pinensis, assembly GCA_943369855.1. Classification (GTDB taxonomy): domain Bacteria; phylum Bacteroidota; class Ignavibacteria; order UBA10030; family UBA8401; genus UBA8401. The sequence continues at coordinate 3,099 of CALROS020000122.1, forward strand.
CGATGAGCGGCTGCCTAAAGGTGCCGATCGTCTTTGGGTAACATAAGGGTGACCTGCTGAACGATCTGCATTACCCGGATATCATCCAAGGTACAGATCTTCGGATCACCCGGGCATCGGGTCTGACAGAATCCTTCTGACGGAAGGATCGTTGAGGACGGATTTCCCAGCGCTCCCCAGAGTTTCGGGGAACAGGCAGTGAGAGGACAGAACAGCGTGACGGTCGGGATCTTCAGCGCCGCCGCAATATGCATTGTGCCGGTGCTCGATGAAACGACCACGGTGAACAGGGAACAGAGTGCAATGAATTCCCTCAGGTCCGTACCTGAATAAACGAAATGCTTCCCGCTGAACGGTGCAAAGATCTTTTCCAGGGAAGGATTCGGCACACCGATGTTGATGAAGAGCTGATGTTCCTTTCCAAGAATCGCACACAGTTCTGCGTACCGTTCTGGCGTCCAATTGGGAGCGGATCGGTTCGAACTTGGATTGATGCAGATGATAGGACGGGTAAGGTCGTATGAACGGGATTCCAGCAAGGCGCGAGCACGCGTTCGCTCCTCATCCGAAACGAATAATTCGGGAGTGATATCGTCGGTCGTGACGCCGATCTTCCGTCCGAGATCCATCACATAATCCGCTTCATGGCGGAGCGGGATATATTTGTTCCTGCTGACGGTCGTTGTTCCGGTCAGCACCTGATAGATCTTTCCGCCGACTCCGATCCGTGTTCCGATCCCGGCAAGCAGCATCATCCATGCGTGACGCTCACGCGGGAGAGGCATGAGTCCTGTATCGAAGTTCAGTGACCGGACCTTCGACGTAAGAGCGAAGAATCCTTTCTTTCCGGAATCGGTTCCGCTCGGATCGTCGGTGATGATGACATCGATATGGGGATTGTTCTTCAACAGCGCTCCCGATACGGGATTGACCATTACACCGATGAACGAATCCGGGAATGATCTCTTTATTTCACGGATGAGCGGTGTGGTGAGCACAACGTCTCCCAATCGGTCGGGACGGATGATGAGGATTCGGCGCGGGGTCATTGCAGTACGGATCGATAGACGGCGAGTGTCTTTTCCGCCACCCGGTTCCAGAGGAATTCTTCTTTGATATGCTGCTGAAGCTGAGAGGATCTCGGTGCATTCAAAGCGTTGACAATTCCCCGCCGGATGGAATCGACGGAATTCGGTTCAACATATTCCGCCATTGGACCGAAATAATCCTTCGTTCCGCCGTGCGGAGTAATGACGATCTTCGAACCGGCCAGCGCCGCTTCCAGAGCGGCAATTCCCGGCGTTTCAAAAAGTGACGGGAGTGCGAAGACGCTGCTTGCCGCATATGCTGACGCCAGCATTTCGGAATCGTTGGCGAGTCCTTCAATGATGAGAATGTTCTTCGACTGACGCGCCTCGTCAATGCAGCGCTTACCATCGGGTGTATCGGAGACCTTGCCGATGATGACAGCAGGATGGTCGATGTTTTTCAGTGCACGGATCAGCTGGAGAACATTCTTCCGTGCCGGTCCGATATGGCCGACATTGAGGATGAAATTCTCCAGTCCGTATTTCTTTTTGAACAACGACGGATCCCCGAATTCGAAACGAGCTTCTACCCCGTTGGGGACGACCGAGATCTTTTTTCCGGGAATATTCATCCCGAGTTCGATCAGTTTACCTTCGTCCACGGTATTCGGAAGGACCGCTTTGGACCAATCGCAGATCTGCTGGGTGTAATCGTAATTCGTCCACACCCCGGATTTGAATCTCTTGAGTGTCTTTGAGATGCCGAGCATCGTCCGAATATACGCGGGGGAATGCTGCGTGTAGAAAATGGATGATGCGACGAACGGAATGGAAAAATTCTTCAGAACGCTTGCCAGATGGAATGTGCCGAGGTTCGCTGAAAAGAGGTGGACAAGGTCGGTCGATGACCGGGAGAAATTATCCCACGGCTGGAACAGCGATACTTCTACACCGAGTTTTTCCAGTTCAGCTTTGGTCTGCAGGATCTGTACACGAGGACCTCCGTGCAGCAGGGAAAGCGACTGATATGTAGCGAATGTTATTTTCATTCCGTTGTTTTGATCCACCAATCAAGAGCGTTTTGTATACTGTGCCGGACATCGAATGCGCGTGCGTGCATGATGTCCGCCGGAAATTCGATGTTTCGTTCAATTGCAGTGAACGGCAGTTCATCAATTCTCGTCTTTTCACTCACAGCTGCGATCGTTTCATGACCGCCGGGAAGGATGATACGGTGGCGTACATTTCCAGCGTCATTGACGCATTCGACTGTTCCATTGTTCAACTGTATGGGTCCGCAGTTCTCATCACGATGTTTCCACCATGCGGCATAATCCGAATAGGACAGTTTTGCAATGGAGAGCGAATCAATATACTGAAAAACTTGTTCAAACACTCCGTTATGCCGATGTGTCGGATGCTGATACAGACAGATCGGTTCATTCATCATAAGATTCAGATCGATCAATGAACGGAAATGCTGCACCATCTTCTCTTCATTCATCCGCACGCGCCGCATCGTCCCGACACAGACGGGGTGGATGGGAAGCTGCGGGATCGAAAATGTTTTCCCGTTCAACAGAGGGAATGAGGGGAGATCATCATAGTCGTACGAGAATTCCGATGAATAGGTGAATCCGAGTTCCCTGATTGCTCCAGCATATCCTTCATGCCATCCGCCGGTCGGAGCGGTGATTCCTTTCGGTTCAAGACCTTCCTGTTTCAGTAATGAGAGAGCGT